>NZ_JAQNCQ010000165.1:0-19397 GCF_028368005.1 Geitlerinema sp. CS-897
CCCTCTCCCTATCCTCTCCATCCGTTCTCCGCGACATCGAACAAACCGGAGAACTGCGAATCGGCGTTCGAGACGACGCAATTCCTTTTGGCTACCGCGACATCAATCGCAACCTTCGAGGCTATTGTCTCGCGTTTGCCGAACTCTTACAGAACGAACTGCACGATCGCCTCGACTCCTCAATTCTCCCCGTTGTCAAACTGGTTCCGAGCAGTCCTTCCACTCGCTTCGATCTCGTCCGTAGCGGACGCGTCCACATCGAATGCGGTCCCAACACGATTCGCGACGAGATCGATGGCGTCACCTTTTCTCGCCCCTTTTTCTTAACGGGGTTGCGGTTACTGGCGTCTCAGAACGCCCGCGATCGCCTTAGAGAAAGCGAGGCTGGGGAGGGACTGACGATCGGTGTGGTGGCCGATACCGTCGCAGAAGAAATGCTGCGCGATCGCTACCCACAAGCCGATGTCATCCGATTTCGGGGCAGTGTCGCCACGGAACAGGGGGTGACGGCGTTACAGGGCAGTCTCGACGGTTTCGCAGACGACGAGGTGTTACTGTTGGGAGAAATGGTGAAGTTGCAACTGTCGCTGTCTGAATATTCGTTCTTTCCCGAAGACCCCATCACCTGTGAATTCTACGGTATGGTGTTACCGGAAAACGATCCGGAGTGGGCGGCGTTTGTCAACGCTCTGATTGAGGGCGATCGCGCAAACAATTTGTTACGCACCTGGTTTCGCGACGTGACCGATTACATCCTCCCCACCATCGACTATTGCCGCGAGGAATTGCGCGGTTGACTTTTACAGGGAACGGGGAACGGGGAACAGTAAGGACAGTACCTCATCACCTCATCACCTCATCGCCCCCTCTCCTCAATTCGAGGCAACTCCGCAATATTGATTGATTTCTACGGCCAGTTCGTCTACGTATCGGGCGGCTTGGTGGGCTTTGGCTCCGGCGGCTTTGACGTCGGCTTGGGCTTGGCGGACGCGATATCGCCCGGATTCGGTTCTGGGGGCAGTTTCGGCAGCGTCTAACGCCGTTCCCATCTGACGGTAGGCGTCGCTGAGTTCTCGGTAGGCTTGGGCGAAACGCTGTCGTTGCTGGCTGAGGGTTTCGTCCGTTACGTCGATCGCTCGTAACTGTCCGGCGATGTTGGCTAAGTCTTCGGCGAGGTTGTTGAGGGCGGCGGCGTCTTGCCCTTGAAAGGCGATCGCTTTGGCGTACCCTTGATTGACGCGATCGACGAGTTGGGTACATTGGGCGATTTTATGCTGGTTGGCTCGGTAGCGACTGAAGGCAACGGCTCCTCCGGCACTCATCGCCAAAAGGATTGCGGTGAGGATGATATGGGGAGTTCGAGTCCGTCTCGGGGGGCGTCGCATAAGCGATTTTCTCGGCAAACTTCAGGAATTTTAACATCCTGGTTCGATTTCGCGATCGTAACAATTCGGTAACGTCCGATACCGTCAAATCTTGAAAATGATATATTAAACAGTGAACCTATAAACTATAGTCTTAAAATTTTCTGTTTGCCATGAACAAAATCACTCGAAAAGCCGTCCGAGAAGCGGCTGAAACCCACCGCACCGCGATGATGCAAACCTTACAACGTCGTATGGAAGTCGCTCGCGCCAATGGCGACGAAAAGCTACTCCGTCAACTCGAGGCTGAAGCCAACTATCTTCGTTGAGCGATCGCGCGATCGACTCGTTTCCACTTGAGAGGGAGCGATCGCGATCGTTTCCTCTTTTATCCGATAAACCCCGAGTTTCTCTTTGAAGCCGGGGATTTGCCTTTTAAAGTTCGTCGAACTCCTCGCAGAGATCTTGTAAGTTCTGGTGTTGGCGGCGTCGGGATATCCGACGATACTTTTTCGAGGCCAGTTTGGGTTCGTAATAGCGGCGTCCGTCGCGGGTCGTTTTCATTTTCAGCGTCGATTCGCGATCGCCGAGTTGCTGCAAGGCGTCTTGACGGGCGATCGCCTCCTCGAGAAAGCTCAAATAATGCTCGTAGCGTTCCCAGTCGCCCCGAACGACACAGTTGGGTTCTTCCCGATGGAGACAGTCGCTAAACTGACAGGTTTGAAACTCCAACCGCTGTCGGATTTCGGGAAAACACCCGCCTAGTTCGGCCGGCGTACAGTCGAATTCCGGTTGGTTGAATCCGGGGGTATCTGCCAGCAATCCCCCGCTGGGTAACTCGAACAGTTCCACGTGACGGGTAGTATGGCGTCCGCGTCCCAATTTTCCCGACACGCGAGCGACCCGCAAGTTCGCCGAGGGAATCAGTCGGTTGATGGTGCTAGATTTCCCGACCCCCGACGGTCCTGCCAAAATGGTGATGCGATCGCGCAGGTGTTGCTGGAGTTCGTCGAGACCCAATCCCGTTAAAACGCTGAGGAACAGGGGATCGTAACCCCACGCTCTCAGGCGATCGCGCCACTGTCGGCGTTCGTCCTCCGCCACCAAATCGCTTTTGTTGAGACATAACTGCACCCCCAGTTGAGTCGATTCGGCTTTGACGAGAAACCGACTGAGTTGTACGGGATCGAGGGTGGGTTCTTCGATGGCGAACACCAGCAACACGCAATCGGCGTTGGCCACCGGGGGGCGATCGAGTTCGGTACGTCGGGGTAAAACCTCGGAGATCGCTCCCCGCTCCCCTTCCCAATCGGGTTCTTCTACCGCGACGCGATCGCCCACCATCACCTGTTGGCCGATTTTCTTCAAGCGCGTGCGGCGGGTACACAACAGCGACGATTTCGGCCAGCCCGCATCTGGGTCGAGTTGAACCTGATAGAAGTTAGCCTGGGTTGCTAACACCGTTCCCACCGGGAGCGTTTCGGAACAGGTCGGGGAACTCACACGCGGCTCGCTCATGCTCGGGGACGACGGACGTACAACACGAAAAACTCCGAGCGATCGTCGATATCTTCGACGGTATATCCGGCCACCGTCAGACTTTCGGGAACCTGTTCGATCGGTTCGCCGGGATCGAGCCACACTTCGAGCAGTTGACCCGGTTCCATCTGTTGCAGGCGCAGTTTCGTCCGCACGAAGTTAATCGGACAGGGCGTTCCCCGCAAATCCATTTGGGCGTCGGGGGTCGAGGTTGCAGGCTGGCTCACTTGAACAGTCCTCCTAAAAACCCTTCGACACCGCCTTTTCCAAAGCGATCGCCACGAAGTTTCGCGAGTTTTTCCAACAGTTCTCGCTCTTCGGTGCTGACTTTGGTAGGAATCTGGACGTTCACCGTCAAAATGCGATCGCCGCGACTGACGGGATTTCCCAACCGAGGTACACCTTGTTCTTCGAGGACGATCTGATGTCCCGGTTGCGTTCCGGGGGGAATCGTCACTTCGATGTCTTCTTTCCCGTCTAGAGTCCGAACGGGAATTTTACAGCCGAGAATGGCTTGTAAGTAGCTAATGTTAATGTCCGACAGGATGTTAATACCGTCCCGTTTGAATTCGGGATCTTCGTTGACGAACAGGTAAACGTACAAATCCCCCGGCGGTCCGTTGCGTTTTCCTGCGTCTCCTTCCGACTGTACCCGCAAGCGCGTCCCGTTATCGACTCCAGCGGGAATGGTAATTTTCAGCTTTTTAGTGACCTGTTTTTGTCCTTTCCCCGCGCAAGTGCCGCATTTTTCTTCGATGACCTGACCGCTACCGTTACAGGTCGGACAAACCGACACTTGGGTAAAGCTCCCGAAGGGGGTGCGGGTGGCGCGACGCACCTGTCCCGACCCGCCGCAAGTGCCGCAGCTACTCGGTCGCGTTCCCGGTTTGGCGCCGGTTCCATTGCAGGTTTCGCAGGTTTCGAGATGGCCGATGCGAATTTCTTTTTCGCCTCCGAATACTGCTTCGCGGAAGTCGAGTTTTAAGTCCAGGCGCAGGTCGTCGCCGCGAGTCGGTCCGCTACGGCGACGGGTTTGGGTGGCACCGCCGAATCCACTGAAAAACGTCTCGAAAATATCGGCAAATCCACCGGAAAAGTCGGAAAAGTCAGAAAAACCCGGACCGGCTGCGCCGGAGCTGACGCCTGCTTCGCCAAAGCGATCGTAACGATTTCGCAGTTCCGGATCTGATAGCACTTCGTAAGCGCGGTTGATTTCTTTAAACCGTTCTTCAGCCCCGTCTTCTTTGTTGACGTCGGGGTGGTATTTCCGAGCGAGTCGCCGGAAGGCTCGCTTGATTTCGTCTTTATCGGCGCTGCGAGAAACGCCGAGCAGTTCGTAATAATCGACAGCCATACGCGCTATTTACTGTTTGGGGGTTTTGGACACGACAACGAGGGGTGGAGAAACCGCCCGATCGCCACTCGGGGCGCTGGGGCGGAAATCGAGCTAGCCTTTAGAAGAACGGATTGTCTGGGTCGGCATCCGTTGAGGGCGGCGAGTCTGGGGTCGAAATCTCGAAGGGATTACTGCCTTTAGTCTCCTGTGACGGGGGTTTGCTTTCTTGACCCCGAGTGTTCGGTGGCGGGGTTTTGGGCTTCCGAGGCGGGTGTTTTTTGGGAGGTGTTAAGGGATCGTCGGGCGTCTGGGGAGGTGGAGACGCTTTCACGGCTCGGGACGATTTGTCCTCAGACAGCAAGGCTTCGAGATCTTGCAGTTCTTTATCTAAGTCTAAACTGAGTTCGTCGTCGAGTCGATCGGGTGACGGTTCTGAGTCTGGGGACAGGCTTCGATCGAAGTCTCCCGATTCGAGGGCGTCGAACCCGTCGGAAGACGGTAATGCCGTTTCGAGTTCGTCGCTTCCCTCGTCTGAGGGGGCTTCCCCTTGGTATACCGCCGAGCCGATGGCGAACAGGGTTTTTTGGAAGTCCGCCAGCCGCGATCGAATTTCTTCGAGATCGGGTTGTTGTTCTTCGAGGGCTTCCCGCAAGCGATGGGCGGTTTCGGTCACCTCGAGTTTCAGGCGATCGCTGACGAGATCGGCGTTGTGTTTGAGGGTATCTTCGTAGTTGTAAAACAGAGCGTCGGCTTGGTTTCGCAGTTCGGCTAACGCCCGCAGTTCTTCGTCCCGCTCGGCATTCACTTCGGCCTCTTGGCGCATCTGCTCGATTTCTTCTTGGCTCAAACCGCCGGTACTGGTGATTTTGATACTTTGAGCGCGGCCGGTACCTTTGTCTCGAGCTGAAACGTTGAGGATGCCGTTGGCATCGATTTCAAAGCTGACTTCGATTTGGGGAATGCCGCGTGGGGCCGGAGGAATCCCCATCAAGATAAATTTGCCCAAGCTCTTGTTATCTCTTGCCATCGCCCGTTCCCCTTGCAGGGCGTGGACTTCGACGGAGGTTTGACCGTCGGTGGCGGTGGAAAACATCTGAGATTTGCTGGTGGGAATGGTGGTGTTGCGCTCGATAATCTTGGTGAACACTTCTCCGAGGGTCTCGATTCCGAGAGACAGTGGGGTCACGTCGAGCAGCAGGACGTCTTGGACTTCGCCCCCGAGGACTCCGGCTTGAATGGCTGCGCCCATAGCCACAGCTTCGTCGGGATTCACCGAGCGATCGGGGTCTCGTCCGCCGAAGTACTCGCGAATTGCCGCTTGCACGGCAGGCATCCGCGTCGATCCCCCCACGAGGACGATGCGATCGATCTCTTCGGGGGCGATGTTGGCGTCTTCGATGGCGCGGCTGACCGGCTCGATGGTGTTTTCTACCAGCGGCTGCACCAGTTCTTCAAACTGGGTGCGGGTCAGTTCGACTTCGAGATGTTTGGGTCCGGTTTCGTCGGCGGTAATAAAAGGTAGATTTACAGCGGTTTTGGTGACGGACGACAGTTCGATTTTGGCTTTTTCGGCCGCTTCGCGTACCCGCTGCATGGCCATTTTGTCGCCCGAGAGGTCGATATTGCTCTGTTCTCGGAACTGTTCGACGAGCCAGCGGACGACCGCGCTGTCGAAGTCATCGCCGCCGAGGTGGTTGTTTCCGGCGGTGGCTTTGACCTCGAACACGCCGTCTCCGAGTTGTAGGATCGAGACGTCGAAGGTTCCGCCGCCGAGGTCGAATACGAGAACCGTACGATCGCCGTCTTTTTTGTCGAGACCGTAGGCTAAGGCGGCGGCGGTCGGCTCGTTGATAATCCGCAGCACTTCCAAACCGGCAATGGTTCCGGCGTCTTTGGTCGCTTGCCGCTGTCCGTCGGTGAAGTAGGCCGGAACGGTGATGACCGCTTGATAGACGGGTTCGCCGAGGTAGGTTTCGGCGTCCTGTTTGAGCTTTTGCAGGATCGTCGCCGAAATTTCTTGGGGGGTGTGGGGGCGATCGCGAATTTTAACGTCGACCGTATTGTCCCGTCCGACGATGCAGGTATAGGGTACCCGCGATCGCTCTTCTTCTGTTTCTTCCCAACGACGGCCGATAAACCGCTTGATGCTGTAGACGGTATTTTCGGCGTTCGTCACGGCCTGGCGCTTGGCCAGTTGGCCGACGAGGCGATCGCCCGATTT
Organism: Geitlerinema sp. CS-897; assembly: GCF_028368005.1. Taxonomy (NCBI): domain Bacteria; kingdom Bacillati; phylum Cyanobacteriota; class Cyanophyceae; order Geitlerinematales; family Geitlerinemataceae; genus Geitlerinema; species Geitlerinema sp. CS-897. The sequence goes on from NZ_JAQNCQ010000165.1 coordinate 6,461, forward strand.
GGTAAACCCCACCATGCTCGGCGTGGTGCGTCCGCCTTCGGAGTTGGGAATGACGACGGGTTTGCCGCCTTCTAATACGGCAACACAGCTGTTCGTCGTCCCGAGGTCGATACCGATAACTTTTCCCATATCCCTTGGTGCGGGTGTGAACGTGAAGAGTTTCCAAGTCGGCGGGCGATCGTGGGGGTGAGGGGAATTTTCGAGCCAGAGCTACGAACCCTCTAACCCTTTTTGCGATCGACTGCCGCGACGCCCGCTTTCGCCTTCTAGCCTTCTATCCGATCGTCTCGACGAAAAAGCTTTTAGGCGTCCGACCCGTCGGATTCCGCCTCTTCTGAGCTTACCACGGGTTCCGGGGGAGCTGCCACTTTCACCATGGCATGGCGCAAGACGCGATCGCCGAGGGTGTAGCCTCGCATCAGTTCCCCCATCACGGTTCCTTCTGGGTATTCGTCGGTGGCTTCGCGCATAACGGCTTCGTGCAGGTTGGGGTCGAACTCTTCCCCTTCCGGGCGCATCGGTGCGACACCCAACCGTTTCAAGCAATCGACCATGAGCTTGTACACACTTTGATAGCTTTTATGGATGTTGGTTTCCCCGTCTGTTTGGGGTTTGATTTGCGTGCGCGCCCGCTCGAAGTTATCGACCACCGGTAACAGTTCTTGGAGAACCTCGCATTTAGCTCGTTCTTCGAGGGCTTCTCGCTCTTTTTCCGTGCGCTTGCGGAAATTGTCGAAATCGGCTTGCAGCCGCACGTACTGAGATTTCATTTCTTCAAGTTGCGCTGAAGCTGCTTCAGCCGTAACTTTCAGCGTCTCGAGCGTCGTCGCCACGTCTTCGGCGGCTTCCCGTTCGATGGCTTCGCGAGCGGCTGCTTCAGCTTCGATCGCCGTCGGATCGATCGCCTCTTCTGTCGGCGTTTCTAGTTCTCCTTCAGCGGACGCGCGTTCGGATTCGCTCGCTTCGGCGGCCGCTTCCGTGTTTTGGGCTTCAACTGCCGTTTCGGAACTCTCTTGGGCGGTGGCTTGGCGCTCGTTCTCGAACTGCTTTTCTTCGTCCATGTCTGACTTCCCTTTGCAATATTCCAACGCTTACGGTTTGAGTCGAAGGCGTTCGCGGCGAGGCGCACGACTTCGACGGTCGCCCGTCGAACTGTCGTTTGACGTATCTTACGACGGAACCTCTAACGCCGCCGCTACTTTGTCGGCGACGCGATCGCCCCACTGCAACTGTTCGAGACTGAGTGGTTTTCCCCAAAACAGCGAGTCTCGAACGACACTCGAGCGGGTCGGAGGCCGGCGACATCGATATAAAAGGCTCGCCACCTCTTTGAAGAATCTTAACATGGGGTGCTGGAGGGGTACAGGAGAGTCAAGCGCGAAGCGGTCAGAGGCTAAAGGCTTCCCGAAAGCCGTCCCCACACCTGCTAGGTCGAGTAAGTTAGACTTGTCAAGTAGTGGTGTTCGCCCCGAGCCGAATCGAACTAACACGACTACTCTTCCCCTCGCAATTCGACGCTAGACATCCACCATGACTAATCTTTCCTCTGGCGCATCCAAAGCTCGGCGTGCGTTAGTCGTCCAGACAAACTTTTCTCCTTTCGGAAACAAACTCATTCAAGCGGGTCACGTCAGCCCCGATCAAATGAGTCAGGCGCAAGAAGTCTGCCGAACTAAAGGTCTACCCTTAATCGAGGCGATCGAAGGGATTACGGGAAAACCTTTGCCGCCTGAATTTATTCTTCAATACAAACGCCAGCAACTCTTCGAGCTTAAAATTCTCTACGGAGTCGAATCCTTCGATCCCGAAACCGCAGAAATTTCACCGGGTCAAATCAAACGTTTGCTCGAACTGGTGTCGGTCGATAGCTGTCGCCGCTATCGTTTCGTTCCCTTAACCACTCAGGAACAAGCCTTAGTGGTGGCGATGGTCGATCCGGACAACCTCGAAGCTCAAGACGAACTCCGCCGCATTTTGCGATCGCAGGAGTTAGAGCTACAACGGCGAGCGATTACCTTCGACGATTACCAGCAACTGATCTCGCGCTATCTCGACGAACAAGTCAAAAAAGAAGCCGAAAACCAGCGACGGGAACAGGAAGAGAAAAACGCCATTACCCTCACCGATATCAATCAACTGGCGGGAGGTGAGGACGAACTCGAAGAAGCCCCCGAAGAACACCAAGAACTCGACACCGAACCGGACACTGAAGACAAAAGCGTCATCAGCCTCGTCAACAAAATTCTGCGAAAAGCGCTAACCGATGCTGTTTCTGACATTCACGTCGAACCTCAAGAAGAGTATCTCCGCATCCGCATGAGGAAAGACGGCGTACTGCACGAGCCGTTCCCCCGTCTCCCTAAAGCGATCGTTCCGGCAGTCACGTCTCGCTTCAAAATTATCGCCGATTTGGACATCGCCGAACGCCGCCAAGCTCAAGACGGACGGATTCGTCGGATTTTCCAAGGTCGTCCAGTAGACTTCCGGGTCAACTCTCTCCCGACGCGCTACGGCGAAAAAATCGTGTTGCGGATTCTCGACAACTCGTCGACGCAATTGGGTCTCGACAAGCTCATTACCGATCCCGAAACCTTGCAGAAGGTGCGAGACGTCGCCAGTCGTCCCTTCGGTTTGATTCTGGTGACGGGGCCGACGGGGTCGGGTAAATCCACCACGTTGTATTCGATTTTGGCCGAACGCAACGATCCGGGGGTCAATATCAGTACGGCGGAAGACCCCATCGAGTACGCTCTCGAAGGGATCAGTCAGTGTCAGGTGATTCGGGAAAAAGACTTGACGTTCGCCAACATCCTACGGGCGTTCTTGCGACAAGACCCGGATATTATTCTGGTGGGTGAGACTCGAGACAAAGAAACGGCGAAAACGGCGATCGAGGCGGCACTGACGGGACACTTGGTCTTGACGACGCTGCATACGAACGACGCAGCCGGGGCGATCGCGCGTCTTGACGAGATGGGCGTCGAACCGTTTATGGTATCGGGGGCGTTACTGGGAGTTCTCGCTCAGCGTTTGATGCGCCGCGTCTGTGGTGAATGCCGCATTCCCTACACTCCGACGCGGGAAGAACTAGCCCGCTATGGAATGTCGTCGTCGGGTCAAGTGGATGCGACGTTCTATAAAGCCAATACGATTCAGGCGAGCGATCGCAAAGATCTCCTCAACAGCGGCGAACTCTGTCCGAAATGTAACGGTGTCGGCTACAAAGGTCGCGTTGGGGTTTACGAGTTCCTACAAACGACTGAAGAACTGGCGGTCTTGATTAACGAAGGCGCTCCCACCGAACGCATTAAGGAGAAAGCCGTCGAACAGGGGATGAAAACCCTTCTCGCTTACAGCCTCAGCCTGGTGCAACAAGGTTACACCACCTTTGAGGAAGTCGATCGCGTCACCTTTACCGATTCGGGTTTGGAAGCCGAACTCAAAGCCAAACGCAAGAGTTCGCTCACGTGCAACACCTGCGGCGCGGGATTGAATTCCGAATGGATGGATTGCCCGTACTGCATGACGCCGCGTTTCCAAGACTGAGGGAGATCGACGGACCAACCCAAGCTCGGCGAGTTGGAGCGTTCCACCCCGCATCGCACGACAGTTCCCAGTTGAAATTGAAAAAATCCAGTTCCATGGCGCTAGACGACCCGATCGAGGACGTAATAGAGTCGTCGATCGCACCGGGTGTCTCCGAAATGCCCGTTTAAGCGGGAGCGCCGCTCTTTTTCCGTATTCGCGGAAAACCCAACTTGTCGCTATTCTCAGGCAAATTCATTTTTGCCCAACGGTAAAATAAAAACACGAATTGGGCTGTTGGAGCGTCCTGCCACTGAGCTTTTGACAACAGCCTCACACTCGAACTAGGAGGAATTCAGTCCCATGGCGCTAGACGACCCGATCGAGGACGTAATGGAGTCGTCGATCGCAGCGGGTGTCTCCGAAATACCCGTTTAAGCGGGAGCGCCGCTCTTTTTCCGTATTCGCGGGAAACCCAACTTGCCGCTATTCTCAGGCGAATTCATTTTTGCCCAACGGTAAAATAAAAACACGAATTGGGCTGTTGGAGCGTCCTGCCATTGAGCTTTTGACAACAGCCTCACACTCGAACTAGGAGGAATTCAGTCCCATGGCGCTAGACTACATGATCGAGGACGTAATGGAGTCGTTGATCGAACAGGGTGGCTCCGATATGCACATTCAAGCGGGAGCGCCGATCTTTTTCCGTATTAGCGGGAAACTGACCCCCCAGCCGCAGTTTGGTGAATCTCTTGCGCCAGACGAGTGCCAACGCCTCATTTTTAGTATGCTCAACAACAACCAGCGAAAAGATCTCGAGCAGAACTGGGAACTCGACTGTGCCTATGGGGTGAAAGGGTTAGCCCGATTCCGAGTCAACGTGTATCGCGAACGGGGCTGTTTCGCCGCCTGTCTGCGGGCGTTGGCGTCGTCTATCCCCAATTTCGAGAAATTGGGCGTTCCCGAAATTATGCGCGAAATGGCCATGCGGCCTCGCGGAATGGTCTTGGTTACGGGACAGACGGGGTCGGGAAAAACTACGACCATGGCGGCAATTCTGGATTTGATCAACCGCACGCGATCGGAACACATTCTTACCGTCGAAGACCCGATCGAGTACGTTTTTCCCAATATTAAAAGTTTGTTCCACCAACGGCAAAAGGGCGAAGATACGAAGAGTTTTGCCAACGCTCTCAAGGCGGCGTTGCGGGAAGATCCAGACATTATTCTGGTGGGGGAAATGCGCGACCTCGAAACGATTTCGCTGGCGATTTCGGCGGCAGAAACGGGTCACTTGGTTTTCGGGACGTTGCACACGAACTCGGCTTCGGCAACCATCGACCGGATGCTCGACGTGTTCCCCCCCATCCAACAGCCGCAAATTCGCGCGCAAATGTCGGGGTCGCTGGTGGGGGTTTGTTCGCAAAACTTGCTGCGGAAAGTCGGCGGTGGACGCTGTGCGGCTCAGGAAATTATGGTCAACACCCCTGCGATCGGCAACTTGATTCGGGAAGGGAAAACCAGTCAGATCTATTCGTCGATTCAGATGGGATCGAAGGTCGGAATGCAGACGATGGAGATGTGTTTGGCTCGGTTGGTGAACGAGGGCAAAGTCACCTATGAAGAAGCCCTCTCGAAAACCTCGAAAGTCGACGAGTTCGATCGCCTCGTCGATCCGCGCGTCAAAGCTGGGGGCGCTCCCGCTGCCGCGCAAGGGACGAAGCGAGCCAAAGCCAAGCGTTAGGTCTGTGTGGCGGTCGGGGAACGGCCGCCTCTGTATTGTGATTGTTAGGGAACTGAGTTATGACGAACGCTGCACGGGTCGAATCGAAGGGATTTGACATCAACGAATTTGGAGAGAAGATCTCCGCTGCCATTACGAGCGTTACGGTTAAGGATAAAGCCATCTTTTCTCGTCAGTTCGCGGCTATGTTTAACGCGGGCGTCGGGATGTTGCGATGTTTGAGCGTTTTGAACGAGCAGTGTAGCAACCCTAAACTCAGAAAAGCGCTGGTTCAAATTCGAGATGAAGTCGAACAGGGGGGCAGCCTTGCAGAAGCGATGAGCCGACACCCCGGCTGTTTTGACAAACTCTATGTCAGTATGGTCGCGGCAGGGGAAGTCGGCGGGGTTCTCGACGAAGTTCTCAACCGTCTGGCGATTCTGCTGGAAAAATCAGCGAAGCTCCAAAACGAGCTGAAATCGGCGATGTCTTATCCGCAAACGGTCGGAGGTATTGCGGTCGTCATCTTTTTGGGCATGACGATTTTTCTGCTGCCGACGTTTACGGGGATTTTCGACCAGCTCGATGCCGAACTTCCGGCGTTTACTCAGATGATGATGACCATCAGTTTCTTTTTGCGCGGACCGACGCTGCCGGTGGACGTGCCAGATGCTGAAAGCTGGGTTGAGGAACGCAATTACGCGGTTCTCATTTTTGTGGGAATTATCATCGGAATCGCGTTCGCAATCCGTGCTTATTACCAAACCCCTGCCGGCCGTTTCCAAATTGACGGATTGCTTCTGAAGGCTCCGATTTTTGGAGACTTAATTGAAAAGTCGGCTGTGGCGAGTTTCTGTAACGTTTTTGGAACCTTGACTCGTTCGGGGGTTCCCATTCTCAACGCGATGGAAATCGTGCGGGATACGGCAGGCAACGAAGTCATTGCCGACGCGATCGACTATGCCAAAGACCAGATTCAGGAAGGGGGCAGTATTAGCGAGGCGTTCCGAGAGCGGGGCGTGATGCCCGCTTTGGCGGTTCAGATGATGTCCATCGGCGAGGAAACTGGGGAACTCGATAAAATGCTGATGAAAGTGGGGGCGTTTTACGAGGACGAGGTCGAACAGGCGATTAAAGGACTGACCTCGATGCTCGAACCGCTCATGATCGTGGTCATCGGTGGGATGGTGGGATCGATCCTGCTGTCGATGTACTTGCCGATGTTCTCGGTGATGGATGCGATCGGTTGATTCCTGGCTGCAAGTCTAGGCTTCGAGCTGCGAGAACGAGGTGTTGTCGAACACCTCGTTTTTTTGGTCTTGTTTTTTATAACGAACGTTAGATATAATAAATACAGTCTTCGAGATGTCACCCAAAGTTCGCCACCTGTCCCGAACTATGCCGAAAATCGTCGATCGCGAAGAGTATCGCAAAGAAATCTTGCTCGAGAGCTTCGAGTTGTTCGCTCGCAAAGGCTACGAAGCCGTGACGATGCGGGAAATTGCGACCACTGCCGGGGTGACGACGGGAACTCTGTATCACTACTTCCCCAATAAAAAATCTCTGTTCGAGCAACTGGTGGAACTCCTGTGCGAAGAAGATCTGGCGATTTACCGAAACAGTCTCGGGAGCGATACGTCGATAGACGATCGCATCGCCCGAGCGTTTGATGTCGTCGAGCAGAACGAGGATTTCTATTTGAAGATCCTGTTCGTCATCGTGGATTTTTACAGACAGCAAAAGAACGAAGGGGTAGCCAACGACGACGCGATCGCGACGATCGCCGCCCGCTGGCAGGCGGAATGTGCCGAGTTGACGGGAATTCGCGATCGCCGATTACTCAGTTTCATCATGTGCTTTTTCAACGGCTTACTCCTCGAACGGATGTTTGAAGGTCACACGCTGTCTTACAGCGAACAGTACGAGCTGTTTCGAGAGATGTTCGTGTCCTATCTCGACTCCCATCCAAACACCATCAAAAACGACAAAAAATCGTGAAGAAGCTGAAAAATATGAGTAAAGACGGATTTCTACTGCGATCGCACGAGAGTTTCAGTCTCTCTGACCCTTTTTCTGTGTCTTCTCCTCGACCCAACGCGTCTCGTTCACAAAAAACGTCACCTCGTAAGCCCGAGATTCACCGATGACTGCGCGATTTGTCCCCCAAGTTCCCCTAAACCGACGCGCGATCGCCACAGTTGCCATCGCGATCGTCGTTGGCTTTGCAGCGGGTCAGTCCGTCGAACCGTTCCTGAAATTACTGCACTCCCCATCGACCGAAAACGTTTCCAGTCCGGCGATCGCACCACAACCGCGTCCCGTTACTGCCCTCGGACGACTGGTTCCTCAAGGCGAAGTGTTGCGCTTGTCCGCCCCCGTTTCTGTCGAAGGCGTGAGAATCGATCGCCTGAGCGTCGAAGAAGGGGATTTCGTCAATGCCGGTGAAGTCGTGGCGGTGTTAGACAATCTCGATCGACGAACCGCCGATCTCGAACTGGCACAGGCGCGAGTGGAGGCGGCGCGATCGCGACTGGCACAAGTTGAAGCCGGGGCAAAAACTGGAGACATCGAGGCGCAAGCGGCACGGTTCGAGCGTGTCAGAGCCGAACTCGAAGGTCAAATTGCCAGCCAGCGGGCGCATTTAGCCGAACTCGAAGCCAGTCGTCAGGGAGAACTAGCCGAACAAAGCGCCACCCTCGAGCGCGTCAATGCCGAGGTGCGGTACGCCAAAACCGAATGTCGGCGGTACGACAGCCTGTATCGCGATGGGGCGGTGTCTGCATCCGAGCGCGATCGCCTGTGTTTGAACGCTGACACGGCGGGAGAACGCTTCAGCGAAGCCGTTGCGACTCGCGATCGCATCGCCACGACGCGCAATGCGGAAATTCGTCAAGCTCGAGCAGAACTCGAGCGCACCACAACAACACTCCAACGACAAATTGAAGAAAATCGCGCCACCTTGAACGCGATCGCGGAAGTGCGCCCCGTAGACGTGCGAACTGCCGAAACCGAAGTTCGCCTCGCCGAAGCCGAAGTTCTCCAAGCCGAAGCGGACTTAGAACAGTCGTTCGTGCGATCGCCCGTGGCGGGTCGAGTGTTGGAAATCCACGCGCGAACTGGAGAAGTCGTCGGAGATGCGGGAATTTTGGAAGTCGGACACACCCAAAGCATGGAAGCGATCGCCGAAGTGTACCAAACCGACATCGGACGGGTAGAACTGGGACAGAAGGCGACGATAACCAGTCCCGTTTTTGAAGGAGAACTCGAGGGGGAAGTGGTGCGCCTGGGAACGCAAGTGAGCCGTCAAGAGATTTTCAGCACTCAACCCGGTTCCGATGTCGATCGCCGCGTGGTCGAAGTGCGAATTCGCCTCACTCCCGACGCCAGCGATCGCGTCCGCGATTTAACTCATCTCCAAGTTCGGGTTTCCATTCAACCGTCGCGGTGAAGAGATGAAGACAGTCGCCAGCCTTTTACAGTAAGCAGTCAACAGTCACCAGTGAGGTGATGAGGCTAAACTTTTACCTGTTCGCTATGCTCACTCTTCCCTCTTCACTCTTCCCTCTTCACTCTTCCCTCTTCCCTGAAGAAGTTCCCCTGTTCCCTGTTCCCTGTTCCCCATTCCCGATTCCCTGTTCCCCATTCCCGACTCCCATGCTTCCCATTGCTTGGTTACAACTGACTCGAGAAAAAACGCGATTGATGACAGCGATCGCGGGAATTGCGTTTGCAGACGTGCTGATGTTCGTCCAGGTGGGGTTTCAAAGTGCGTTGTACGCCAGCGCCCTCGGACCTCACAACAGCATCAACGGCGAGTTGGTTCTCGTCAATTCCACCTATCAAACCATTTTTTCCATGAAAGGCTTTTCGCGGCGTCAGTTGTATCGACTGCGAGCGATCGAGGGTGTAGAAGATGTGAGTTCGATGTATATCGGTTCGGCGGATTGGAAAAACCCAGAAAACGGGACGAGTCGGGTAATTTTAGCGTTTGGAATCGATCCGGTACAGCCGACGTTGAACCTTCCGGAAGTGCGAGAGAATCTCGATCGCCTCACAGAGATCGATCGCGTGTTGTTCGATCGCGCGTCTCGTCCCGAATACGGTGCGATCGAATCTTTATTTCAACAAAATCCCGCTTTAGAAGTTGAAGTCAACGAAACTCGTATGCGTGTGGTGGGATTTTTCACGTTGGGCGCATCTTTTTCCGCAGAAGGTAATTTTATTTGTAGCGATCTAACCTTTTTGAGAATCTTCAAAAATCGAGATCCCGAACAAATTGAAGTGGGCGTCATTCATCTCGAGTCAGGTGTCGATATCGAAACTGCCAAACAGGAAATTCAACAGTTTATTACATCAGACACAAAAGTTTTAACCCGAGAAGAATTTGCCAATATGGAACGAGATTATTGGGCAAACAGTACCGGAATCGGGTTTATTTTCAGCTTGGGTGTATTCGTAGGATTTCTCGTTGGATTAGTGATTGTTTATCAAATTTTATATTCCGACGTATCCGACCATCTCCCCGAATATGCAACGTTAAAAGCAATGGGATATCGAGACTCTTATTTACTAAAAGTTTTAATTCAAGAAGCCATTATTTTAGCCGTTTTAGGATATTTACCCGGACTGGGTGTCTCTTGGTGGCTGTACGAACTCACAAGAACCTCAACATTTTTACCAATTTACATGACAGTTTCTCGCGCGTTAAATTTGCTGTTAATTACAATTGTGATGTGTAGTATTTCCGGTGCGATCGCCATTCGCAAACTCAGAGATGCCGACCCCGCAGACGTTTTCAATTAAATCAAATCCATCCAAAACTCTAAACCGTGAACTTTAAACCCCTCTGTGTCCTCTGTGTCTCTGTGGTGAAACCCTCTTAAAAAAACTTGTTGGGCGTCCCTCCCTTCAATCCCACCGCCAAAAACATGAAACCAGACAGCATCGTTTCAATCCGCCAACTCAACTACGCCTTCGGACAAGGAAAACTGAAACGAAACGTCTTGTCCGATATCGAGCTGGACTTAAAATCCGGTGAAATTGCCATGATTGAGGGTCCATCGGGTTCTGGAAAAACGACTTTACTGACCCTAATTGGCGCATTGCGATCGCTTCAAAATGGCAGCCTGAAAGTCTTCAAAAAAGAACTACTCGGTGCATCTTACGACGAACGCGTGCGAGTGCGCCGAGGTATTGGCTACATTTTCCAGGCACATAATTTACTGAGTTTTCTCACCGCCAAGCAAAACGTTTGGATGTCGCTACAACTGCACCGAGAACTCACAAAAAACGAAGCCGAAAACCGCGCCAAATCGATTTTAAGTGCCGTTGGATTGGGCGATCGCCTCAACGATTACCCCGATAGCTTGTCTGGCGGACAAAAACAACGAGTCGCGATCGCGCGGGCGCTAGTCAGCCGTCCGCAATTGGTTCTCGCCGACGAACCCACCGCTTCTCTAGATAGCAAATCGGGGCGGGATGTCGTGGAATTAATGCAGCAACTCGCCCGAGAGTTCGGAAGTTCCATTCTCATCGTCACCCACGACGCCCGCATCGTTGATATTGCCGATCGCGTGTTATATCTCGAAGACGGACGGTTGACACGAGACGAGAGAAACCACAATTAACGATCGATCGCGATCGAGGTTAATCGGGGTGCATTTCCTAATACACAAGGTTGGGTGGAGCGGAGTGGAACCCAACAGCCGATCGAGCGAGTACTGAGAGCGCGTATCCGATAAATTTACATTTTTGAGATGCACCCAAAAATATTGCGATCGCGGCTTGGAATTGTAAGTTTATACTTTCTAACCTCTCAATTTGGTTTCACCACAGAGGCACAGAGAACACAGAGAATTAATCATAAAAAAAGGGAAAAGGTGGGCAATGCTGCCCACCCTGAAAAACTCCCTAATAATTGGTTCCCGATTTACGATGGTGAACGGCGGTTTTCGTATCCGCATCGAAAACATTTCCACTGTTAACTGTCGCGTAAACAAGCCAGTGGTCGCCGCATTCCATGCGGTTCTTCACCGTACAATCCAAATAGGCGATCGCATCTTTTAAAACTGGCGAACCGTTCTCCGATTCCTCTACGTTTACCCCTTCAAATCGGTCTTCTCCCGGCTTGAATGGCTTGAGAAAATGCTTCATCAATCCGAGATGTTTGCCTTCTCCCAAAACGTTTAACACGAACGGACGCTCGTGGTGGAGTAACGACTCGATCGCTCGTTCTTTCGCCACCGCAACCGTCAACCCCGGCGGGGAAAACGTCGCCTGAGAGACCCATGAGGCTAACATAGCACTTGACAAATCACCCTGTTTTGTGGTAAGAACGCACAGCGAGCCGACAATGCGTCCGGTGGCTTGTTCGACGTTGCTGGCGGGTTGGCGGGGGGTGCGGACTTTCTTGGCTTTCTTGAGGGTTTGGGCGAAGTCCGTTCCGATTTCCTCGCAGGTTTTCAGCGTCACGTCCGTGGGTTTGAACTTGACGCGAATCGGGTTGAAGCCGAACTGATATCCGGCGTTGCGAAGTTTGCTTTCGAGGAGGTCGATCGCTTCCCCACTCCAGCCGAACGACCCGAACACCCCAGCTAACGCGGTTTTTGGAACGCTGGACAACACGATACCCAACGCGGTTTGAATCTGCGTCGGGGCGTGACCGCCTAAAGTGGGAGAACCGATGATGAAGCCGGAACATTTCTCAACCACCGCTTGAATGTCTTCCGGGGCGGCGACTTCGCAGTTAATTGACTCCACCTGAACGCCAGCTTTCGTCAGTCCTCGGGCGATCGCCTGACCGATGGTCGCCGTGTTTCCGTAAGCAGATGCAAACAGCAACGCCACAGTCACATCTTTTCCTTTCTGTTCCTGACTCCACTGACGATAGGAATCGGTGAGTTCTTTCATCCCGTCGCGGACGATGGGGCCGTGACCGGGGGCGTAAAACCGTACCGGGGGAAGGGACGCGAGTTTGTCGAGGGCGGTTTCCACTTGACGGGCGTGGGGCGCCATCAGACAGTCGAAGTAGTAGCGGCGATCGTTGGCGTACACCGACCAGCCTTCGTCAAACACTTGGTCGCCGCAAACGTGCGCCCCGAAGAATTTGTCGGTGTAGAGGATTTGGGTTTTGGTGTCGTAGGTGGCGAGTCCGTCGGGCCATCTCGGCGTCGGCGTTGGGGTAAACAGCAAACGGTGTCCGTTCCCCAAGTTCAAGGTTTCTTCGCCGCGCATGACTTTGATTTTCACCTTACGGTCTTCCATGAACGATCGCAGGGCGATCGCACCAGGGTTGGAACAGACGAAGGTAATTTGCGGGGCGATGTCTAGTAAGGCTTTGAGAGTGACGACGCGGTTGGGGTTCACGTGACCCACCACCACGAAATCGATCGTCGTTACGTCGATACGCTGCTGGAGAGCCTCGAGGAAAATTTCCGTAAACGACTCGCCAGGAGGGTCGAAGAGGGCGGTTTTGTTGCTGCGGATGATGTAACTGTTGGCGGTGGTTCCCCGTTGTAGGGCGTATTCGATTTCAAACCGCAACCGTCCCCAACTGCGCGATCGCACGATCGTCGTATTTTCTGCAATGGGTAAAACTTGAACGTCTCTCGGTTTTTCGATCGCAGTGGTAGTCATTTCTCTTTCACAGAACGGGGACAAACAGAGCCGGGGAGAGGGGGAGAAGGGGAG
>NZ_JAQNCQ010000166.1:0-11616 GCF_028368005.1 Geitlerinema sp. CS-897
GATCGTGATTTAAATGCGGCAATTAATTTGGAAAACGCGGAGAGCTTCGGCCGTGTAAGCCTAGTGATGGAAAGGTCTCGGAAGATCCAAGCTAGGAACTAAACATCAAATGAATAAGTTTGAGTAAGTTTTAGAGAGCGGCGATCGCGAACCTCTAGGACTTACGAACTTCAGCGTTAACCACATTCAATGTAGAGGTCGGTGGGCATTGCCCACCCTACAGATAGTGTAAATGCGGTTGTTCTGACCTCCGCGATCGCAAAAGGGAGAGCTGTGATAAGCCCTCCCTTTTATCGAACTCGAGCGATCGAATTCTAGAGAATCGTATTAAAGCCTAATTCCTAGAACTTGAAGGTCGTCCGAAGAGTTGCCACCCAATGGGCATCGTTTTCGTCGTTGTGTTCCGGCGAAGTCACGACAAAGAAGCCCGGCGTGATGGCGATGTTGTCGGTGAGTTGGTAACGATAGAAGGCTTCGATGTGCAGGGATGTATCGTCGTCTTCTTCCCCGATCAGGGTCGAGCTAGAACGCTCGATGCGAGTCGCTTGCGGGGGAACGCCGACGATCACGCCAGCCAAGTTCCCTTCACCACCGAGATCGGGTACCGACAGCGCCAGAGCGTAGTTGATCACGTCCGCTTTGTCGTCTTCTTCAAAGCCGTCGCCATCGCTCTCGGCACGCGCCCAAGTGAAACCGAACCAACCGGAGAGGTCGACCGGACCGAGACCTACCAAGAACTGACCGCCGACGGAGTCAGAGGAGGTAGCCACGAGGTCGCCAAACGGACTTTGGGCGCTCAAGCTACCAGTGCTTCCGGTCAAGTTAACCGTACCGCCAGGAGCGTAATAGTGTTGGTAGAATACGCCCACTTCGATGTCGTCGTTGACGGCGTAACTGGCGTTAGCAAACGCACCGTATTCGCCGTTAAACAGACCTTCTTTGCGTTCGGGGCTGTTGGCGACGTTGGCCAAGTAACCGACATCGAATTGGAAGGCGTCGAATTTCGCTTGGATGCCGATCCCTTCGCCGCTGTCAGACTGACGCATGATCGGGTTGAGGCGACCGAAGCGAGACACCGCACCGCTACCACTGCTTACCAGAGGCGTCACTTCGTTGATGAAGTCGCGAGCTTCAAAGCTGTTAGCCGCCAAGAAGACGTTGACGTTATCGCCGACGGGGAAGCGGTAGAACAAGTCGTCGATTTGGACATCGCTACCGGAATCACCGTCGAAGCCGAGACGGGTCATGTCGGTGCCGGTGACTCCGTCGTCGAACGGAACCGTGCTGCGAGCTTGCAGGCGAGTCCGCAGTAAGTCGCGTCCGGTGAAGCTAGTATCGAAGTTCAGACGCGCGCGGTAAGCAAACTGAGTTTGCGTGGGATCGTCGCCGTCGTTGTCGTCGTCGAAGTCGACTTCTTCGCCAAAGCTGTCGTTGATCGAGAAGATGACTTCACCACCGAGCTTGGTGGTCGTCGAGAACTGGTTGGCTTCGAGTTCGGCCACGCGAGCTTCTAAGCCGTCAACCCGTCCGCGCAGGGCCGCCAGTTCGGCGGCAAATTCTTCTTGCAAGCGGCGGATGGTGGCCAAGTCGCCGGGATCGATCGTTTCACCGCCACCGATGAGGGCGACGATTTGGTCCAAACAAGCGTTCACACCCGCAGCGAATTCGTAACGGGTCATGAAGCTGTTACCGCGATAGGTACCGTCGGGATAGCCGGCGATACAACCGTAACGTTCGACCAGCGATTGCAGTGCCTGGAACGCCCAGTCCGTCGGTTGAACGTCGGACAGTTGGGACACTGAGGTCACTTGATCGAGGTTCTCGGTCAGTTCGTAGGCCGACAGTTCGTCAACGGAAACGTTCTGTGCCAGTTGTTGCGGGGTCTCGAGGCTGCTGACTTCACTGAGACCTTTAGAATTCGACAGAACCTGAGCGGATTTTTGGCTTTGGGTTGCTGTCGCTTCTTTGGCCGAGGCATCGGTTGCCCAAGCCATAGAGACGAGTCCTACGAGTAGAGGGGAGACTCGCAGGAGGGATCTCAACATTGTTTGATTCGTTCGTTCTTTCACTCTCACACCTGTGAACGTTCTGCAAAAGTTAACAAATTCTCGAAGGCCAACTCTTTTGCGGACTCTAGGCAACAGTTCTAAACGGAACCAAAATATGGAACCTAGCTGTACTCAGGGTACGCTCAGAGTATCACCGGCAGGTTAACGGAATGTTATCTCTGCCAGAGGCGAGAATCATCTCGCGTAGGTCGCGTCGAGCGAGCGGGGAATTGCCGCGCGTCTACCTTCTCGAGTTTTGCAGGAGTATCCTACTATTTTACTACGATCGACTCGGTCTGTGTGGATCGAGCGCAGTGAAAATCGAGCGATCGCTCTGGGTCGTCGTACGGTCTTCCTCCGAATAGATAACCGATCTCGAACGCGAGTGTCAAGAGACGATCGCATCTCTAAAGCTCTTGCAAACTGGGGGTTTGGCGCGATATTCCGAGAAGCGCTCCCGTTCCAAATAAAATACAACGATATCCGTAACGCCATGCTTGACTTTCGACCGATGTTTCGAGGGTTCGACGTTTCTCGCCGTCCTTCTCCCTGGCAAGTGCTTCTATTACTGTTGTGCTGTTGGGGTCTGTGGTGGGGGAGTGGATTGCCCGCGCGGGCAGCGATCGAGACGTATCCCGACCCGGCTCGCGGCGAGATCGTGGTGCGATCGCTGCAAAGCCTCAGAGATATCCGCGATGGCAGTTGGCAGCTCGTTTTGTTCGAGCGTCGGACTCCCACGGAGCTTCAGGGGATCTTCTTGCGAGTGGTGGGATTTCCCGGTCGGAGGATCGATCGCGATGTTCCGTTACAGGTCGATGCAGCCACCGGTCGATCTTGGCAAGTCCGCGATCGCTCGGCCTCGGCCTCGACCGACGAGCCGTTGCCGTCCAACATCGCCCAGTACGACTTCGAGGCGATCGCGCGGCAGCTCTCGACCGATACGGCCTTACGGCTGTCGTTTTCCGTTCTCGGCGATCGTCGTCCCGTCGAAATTCCCGTTCCTCCGTTCGTCGTGCGCGAATGGCGCACTCTGCTGTTCGAGATCGCTCCCTCCGTCGATCCTCAGTTTTAACGACGTGATTTAACGACCTCAACGACCGACGAAAATCGGGTTTCTCAGACCCGTTGCGCGATCGCCACGGCTGTTGGCATTTCCGTCCCCACTTGCCGCGTTCGATAAAAGTTGGCGTTGTCCAGTTTGGCCCCTTGCAGCTTGGCGTGAGTGAGGTCGGCGTAGGCGAGATCGGCATTTTGCAAATCGGCTCTCTCGAGATTCGCCCCGCGCAGGTTCGCCCCTCGTAAGTTCGCATCGACCAATTTCGCCTCCGTCAGATCGGCGTGGGCGAGGTTGGCGTTGTCCAGTTTCACCCCTCGAAGGTTCGATCGCGCCAACGTCGCCTCTCCCAAATTCATCGCCGTCAACACAGCATCTTCGAGGTTCGCCTCGCTAAAATCGATCCCGTCGAGATAGATTTCCGGTTCCGTCAAATCCACCCCAGCCAAATCGATTCCCACGAACGATCGCACGCCCGACTCGTACTGTTGCCAAAACTGGTTCGCGCGATCGCCGGCTGCGCCGTCGCCGGGTAACGGCAGAATTTCAGTCGCCCCGTTACTACCGTTGGCGTCAACCAGGTGTCGGCCGCTCTGGGCGGCGATCGCGGCAATTTGGGCGGCCAAATCCTTCATTTGCCCTTCCAGACTCGACACAGCCGCCATCGGTCGCTCCACGTTGGCTTGTAACGCTTGCACTTGCGTTTCCAACGGGGCGATATCGAAAGACGCCATCGCCATCGGAGTCGCCGTGTTCGAGAGGGTTTCCTCGCGCAAATCTTGCACTTGTAACTCAACTTGACGTTCGACTGCGAGCCGAGACTCAGCAATGCGCGCGATCGTCTGTTGCTGCATCCGATCTTGGTGACGTTGTCGGTTGACGAAATTCATCACCAAAGCCAGCGTCACCGGGGCAGCAACATACGTTATCTGTTGAAACGCGAACCCCGCTCCCGTTCCCAAAACTGCCCCCACGAGGGACAATCCTTCCACCGTATCGAGCCAATGGTCAGAACGTTTTTCACTCATAAACTTCTCTCGCGAACGTCGGTCAAAACCGTTACTGTGCTTGTTGTTGTGCGTAATCTAGATTTTTTTGATAGTCTAGAGCCTTTTGCTGAGCGACCTCGTATTGCGGATGGTCTTGCGGCACGGCGTTCATGCGATCGATCGCCGTTTGCCAGTTGTTCGCCACTTGTTGCCACTGCTCCGGGGTCGAAGCCGTTTGTGCGCTCTCGGCCGCACTCATCGCCGCGTTGACCGCCGTTGCGAACGGATCGGGAGTTTCGGGAGTCATCGCGTCGGGAGCGTCTCCCGTTGGCGTCGTTGGCGTTTCTGAAGGCGTCGTTTCGTCACCCGTTTCGCCGCCTAAATTTAAGAAGGGAAGGTTCGAGAACAGTTCCGGTCGGGTGGTGTAGAGGTAATAGCCGCCGCCAGCGAGAACAACCAGCACCAGCAGGACGAGCAACCCCACTAAAGAGGATTTTTGCTTCGGTTTGGAAGGGGGTTCGTCCTCGCCCTCGTCGTCCTCTTCTTCGAGTTCTTCGTCGTAGTCTTGCCCCTCGTCGTCCTCTTCTTCGAGTTCTTCGTCGTAGTCTTGCCCCTCGTCGTTGAGGAACGACTCTGCCTCGGGGGGAACTTCGGGAAAGTCTTCCGAAGCTTCTAGCGTCTCGCCGTCTTCGTTGTAATACCCTTCGAGAAGGTCGTCGGGTAGGAGGCTTTCGTCAGCCAGTTCGTCGAGGGGAACCGCTCGATGGGAAAGTTCGGGAGGAGTCGAAGGTGGAGGGGCTTCTTTGAGGACGATTTCGTCTTGCCAAACGGGAGTCTCGCGACCGACTTGACGGCCGTAGACGCGCACGCGATCGATCGATGCGATATCGAGCTTGAGCATTCCCTCTCGCACGAAGCCAACGCTTTTGGTTTGGCTCGGGGCGTTTTCCCCTTCGAGAAGAACTTGCAAGCACCGGTCGTTGAGGGAGGCTTTGACCGAAATGCCTTTCGGTTGCGTCGAACGGTTCATCAGTGCGGCGATCGCTTTCGGATCGCCCTGTTTCGCCTGATCGAGTAACTGATTGGGGGTAGGACTCATAACGATCCAACAGCAAGAACGAAGGGTCAACGCCAAAAGAGGCGTACGTTCGAGGACTTCACACCTAAACAGACGCGATCGCGCTCCAACTGTGCCGTCATGCGATCTCGTTTGTCAGGCTGAGTTTGTCTTCATCATACTCTTTTCTTTCCAAGACGCGATCGCACGGTAGACCGAGAGGGATATTGCCTGAATGGCGCGATCGCGCCATCGCGACTCGGGTAATTCCATCAATTCGAAGTCTTCTGTGAAATTGACTGCGACGAACGAACAAGAACGCGAATTAAGCGGTATAGTTCTAACCAAGATCGATCCTTAAGCAATTTTTAAAGTGCTGGGATCGCCTTGCTACAGTTGTATCGAAGCTCTCGTTGTCGAGCGCTCTCGTTGTCGAGCGCCCTCAGTGCGATCTCCCGTCGCGTTCGCTGTCAACCCACAGGTTCTCAAATTATGGCTATTGGCTATGTCGCTCTGGTGCTGCACGCACACCTACCCTTCGTCAGACACCCCGAAAGCGATTACGTACTAGAAGAGGAATGGCTGTACGAAGCAATTACAGAAACCTACATTCCCCTCCTGCGCGTTTTTGAGGGCTTGAAACAGGACGGGGTGGATTTCAAAATGACGATGAGCATGACGCCGCCGCTGGTGTCGATGCTTCGAGATCCCCTCCTGCAAGAGCGGTACGACGCCCACCTCACCAAGCTCGAAGAGCTAGTCGCCCAAGAAATCGAGCATAACGAACACAACGGACACCTCCGGTATCTAGCCGAACACTACGCGACGGAATTCCAGCATACTCGCAAGGTGTGGGAACGCTACAACGGCGACCTCGTGACCGCGTTCAAGCAATTTCTCGACAGCAACAACTTAGATATCATCACCTGCGGGGCAACTCACGGCTACCTGCCGTTAATGAAGATGTATCCCCAAGCGGTGTGGGCGCAGTTGCGCGTGGCAGCCGAACACTACGAAGAAAACTTCGGCCAGCCGCCGAAAGGCATTTGGTTGCCCGAGTGCGCCTACTACGAAGGCTTAGAACGTCAAATCGCCGATGCGGGACTGCGCTACTTTCTCACAGACGGTCACGGAATTCTCTACGCCCGTCCCCGTCCCCGTTTCGGGACTTACGCGCCGATTTTCACCGAAACCGGCGTGGGCGTTTTCGCGCGGGATCACGAATCGTCTCAACAGGTGTGGTCGTCGGAAGTGGGATATCCCGGTGCGCCGGAATACCGAGAGTTTTACAAGGATTTGGGCTGGGAGGCTGAATACGAGTACATTAAGCCGTATATTATGCCCAACGGTCAGCGCAAAAATACGGGAATTAAGTATCACAAGATTACCGGGCGCGGGTTGGATTTGAGCCAAAAAGCGCTTTACGATCCCTATTGGGCGCGGGAGAAAGCCGCCGAACACGCCTCGAACTTCATGTTCAACCGCGAGCGTCAAGTCGAACACCTCCACGGGATTATGGGACGTCCGCCGATCGTTGTTTCTCCCTACGACGCCGAACTCTTCGGTCACTGGTGGTACGAGGGACCGTGGTTTATCGATTATTTGTTCCGCAAGTCGTGGTACGACCAGAACACTTACGATATGACCCATTTAGCGGACTACCTGCGGACGAACCCGACGCAGCAGGTGTGTAAGCCGTCTCAGTCGAGTTGGGGCTTTAAGGGGTTTCACGAATATTGGTTGAACGAGACGAACGCCTGGGTGTATCCTCATTTGCACAAAGCCACCGAACGCACGATTGAATTGAGCAAACGGGAACCGGCCGACGAGTTAGAGTGGCGAGCGCTCAATCAAGCGGCGCGGGAGTTATTGTTGGCACAGTCGTCGGACTGGGCGTTTATCATGCGAACGGGGACGATGGTGCCGTATGCGGTACGGCGGACGCGATCGCACTTGATGCGGTTACACAAGATTTACGACGATATCAACGCGGGTAAAATCGATTCGGGTTGGCTCGAGAAGGTCGAGGCAATCGATAATATTTTCCCGAGCATCGACTATCGCGTGTATCGACCCCTCTAGGGATGATGAGATGACGAGGTGAAAACGGTCTTCACTGCTCACTGCTCACTGCTCACTGCTATATGAGCCACACCGATCGAATTTACTGTTTTCGAGCCGAATCTGTGCGATCGCACTTCAACGAGACTCAGCTTCCCGATTGGTTAGAGGTTCGTGCGAACTGGCAAGGCTACCGCGTTGCGACGCAGCCTTGGGTGGCGGACGTGGCGCGGGAAATCGGGCTGCTGGCGGGTGACGATACCCCGGACGATTGGATTCGTCATCTCGAAAGTTTGGGACTTCAAAAGATTCACCAAATTTCCTGTGAGGATTATTACGAGGAAACCTTGTTTTGGTGATTTAAATACCACAAAAAATGTTGTTTGTCAATATCAATTTCTCAGCCCCTTCGCCTCTTCAAGAGACTGGGGGGCTTTTTGAGTTCTCTTGAGTTCGACAAAACCCGGTTTCTGTGTAAGTCCTATCCTTTTCAGGTTTCTGCACCACCAAGGCCATGAACCTAACGATCGACATTGACCGAGCTAGTGAAATCATCACCAATCAACGAGCTGTATTGACTGAGAAAAAAGCTTTACTCGTGGCAATTTCAGGAATTGATGGTTCGGGGAAGGGCTATATCACTAGCAAAATTGCTAACTTGCTCGAGCAACGGGATTTGAAAATCGCAACTCTTAACATTGATGGCTGGCTCGATCTACCTGAAAAACGGTTTAGCCCAACCAATCCAGCGAAGCATTTCTATCAGAATGCAATTCGCTTTGATGAATTATTTACTCAATTGGTGTTCCCGCTTCGCGATCGCGGCTCTATTTATCTTGAAGCCAATTATGCCGAAGAAACAGCAACAGCTTACCGCAAGCATACCTATCAATTTTATCAAATTGATGTTATCTTGCTCGAAGGAATTTACTTATTGAAACGTCAGTTTCAGAGTTATTATGACGTTTCGTTTTGGATTCAGTGCAGTTTTGAAACCGCGTTAGAGCGGGCGATCGCTCGTTCTCAAGAAGGCTTATCCCCAGCCGAAACCGTTGCCGCTTATGAGACAATTTACTTTCGGGGGCAGGAAATTCACTTCAATCTCGATCGCCCTCAAACCGCCGTTACGGCCATCGTCAATAACGATCCGAGATAAAAATAGCGAGTCGAAGCGATCGCATCAAACGTCCAAAACTGTTTAACTGTTGGCTTCGACCATCTCGATGACGTGGCCTTGAAGGTCTTTAACCAAGAAATTCAGGGGTTTCTCGCTACGAATTTTATACTTCGTACCGTAACTTTGAGCGCGAAGTAACACTTCTTCGAGGCAGTCGCGATCGAAACAGACGTGACGCTGTCGGTGTTTCTGCCCCAAACTCGCACCACTAATCACGTGTAATTGTGCGTTTTTCTTGAGTTGATACCACAGCCCGTCTGGAGCGTCGTTGCGACGAGGAACGCCGATATCTGCCGAAAGATACAGCGGATCGACCGTGGCAGCTCCCAAGGTTTGCTCGTAGTTGTAATAGTAGTGAAGTGGAACGTCGGCGGCGGGAAGTTGCAACTCTCCTTCGTAAAACTGTCGTGCGATCTCGAGGTCGGACACCATCACAGTATGAACTTTGGGCGCACTGGTCAAAAACATCCACATGGCGACTGCGTAAGCCGCCAGCAGCATGACCATAATGCCTTGGGTCGAGAATAAGGTATCGACCAACGGTAAGGCTGCGACAACAACGCTGTCAGTCGAGAGAGTAAAACCTGTGTGAACCATCGATTAAAACAGACAGTCTATTTCTATAGTGTATCTAATTGTATCGAAAACCTCGCTCTCGCATTCGTTTCCCGATTTGTACAGGCGGGCCGCGATCGAGGCGATCCATCGAACGGATACCGAACTCGTGCCGAACTTGCAAATTGTCGTGCGATCGCACTAGACGGTTAACAGGAAACAGATATCCTAGAGGGAGGTATTGCCCCGCAGGGGAAACAATCTCATACGGGTGTCTCCTTGGTATTCTAGTTACAAACTTTGCCGACTGCCGAACAACCGTGCAAATCCCCACGTTTCCCGAAGCGAATCACCCGATCGTCAAATCGCTGTTTCATCACAGCGATCGAGAGTTGCTGACTCTGTACCAACGACACCCAGACGAAGGTAAATACTTCACGGCTCTCTTTTGCCGTTACAGCGCGATCGTTTACACCTTAGTTCGCCATTCGGCGAAGTCCCCCGTCCGAGCCGATTATCTCTTCGCCTTGATTTGGCAGCGCATTTTTCACGAAATGCGAACCCTCGATCTCAATCCCAGCTTAGAAGCCAACAACGACCAAACGGGGGAAGTGACGTTACAAAACTGGCTGATCGAACTGACGGCGATGTCGATCGACAACGCACAGCTGCCTCCAGTCGAATCGATTCAATACTCCATCGAAGCAGCCCCCCCGCCGTTGTGGTGTTATCTCCAACAAGCCCTCGACACCCTTTCTCCTCTGATTCGATTGATGGTGGTGATGTCGCAAACGTTTAAATGGAGCGAAACGCGCATTGCGGCGTATTTACAAGCAGAAGGGGAAACGGTGACGCCGGCCGACGTTGCCCGAGAGCTTCCCAAGGGATACCGACAACTGGAGGAGTCGCTACCTGAAGATATTCGCACGATTTATCTTTACGGGTACGAAGCACTCGATCGCGATCGCCCGAGATCGTCGTTTCCTTCGCCCAACAACGGAACGCCTTCTTGAATCGCGCCCGATCCCTCGATCGACCGTCCGTGTTTCTCGTCTTGGAATTTCTGCCCCCAGTCACCTCTCATGAAACCTTATCTTAGCGCCCTCAGTCTCTCGGTCTGTTTGGGATGGGCAACCCCCACACTGGCTCAAACGATCGCTCAAACGACGGACGCCCCGTTTCAAAATTCTCAACCCCAACCGTCGCGAGACGACGCGGACGAGTTGTTGCAGTTGGGACGCCAGCAGCAAAACGCGGGAGATTGGGAAGCCGCGATCGCAGCGTGGGAAACGGCCCTCGAGATCTATACAGACTATTACGATTGGGAGGGCATGGGACGCGCCTATAACCTTTTGGGATTGGCCTACGCTCGCTTAGAGGATTTCGCTACCGCCGAACAGATGTTTGCGGCGCGGGTATCGATGGCGCGACGGCGGGACGATTTGCAGGGGTTGATGGCGGGATCGAACAATTTTGGGACGGCGTTGTTACGACGGGGAAAATTTGCCGAAGCGCAGGCGGCGTTTGGCGAGGCGTTGATGTTAGCCGAACGTACGAACTCGACGTTAATGCGAGGACTCTCGACGAGCAATTTGGGGTTAGTGGAAGCCTCGCGGGGGAATTACGAGGAGGCGATCGCTTTTTACGAGGCGGCGCTTCCGTTGCGGATGCGGGCGAACGATACAGCGGGAGAAGCTAATACGCTGAACAATCTCGGCGATGCGTACTGGGCGTTGAACGATTACGATAACGCTATCGGTACTTACGGTTCGGCGTTGCGGTTGGCGCGGCTGAACGAGGATATTGAAAACTGGCTGAGAGCGATCGACGGGTTAGTGGAAGCGCATCGCAGTGTGGGACGGTTTTTGCGATCGCAGGAGTTATTGGAGGAACGGTTGGAACTGTCACGGGAACTGGGGAGTTTGCGTCAGGAGATGAGGACGTTAACGGAGTTCGCCCAGTTGTATCTGGCGGCGGGACAGACTGAGGAAGCGATTCGGTTTTATCGAGGGGCGATCGCGATCGCCCAGGAACTCGACGACACGCGGACGGCGTCTCGACTTTCGACGGAGTTGAGCCAAATTTTGGGCGATCGGTAAACTGACTAAAGATTCTATCGAACTGACAGATCGAACGAGCCAAAACTCGCTATCGCTAGGTTTGCTTCAAATTGGCAAAAGACCGCCCTAAAATCAGTACGGGATAAAAGTGACGAACTGTCGGTTAGTTTGATGGAGAAAAACCAACTGCATCAAGTCTTGCCGAGAGTGTGTTGGCGGAGTCGAGGACTCAAACAGTGTTTTTTCTAAACTCTGCAAAAACCTTTCTGTGTCCTCTGTCTATCTGTGGTGAATACTTTTTGAAACCCAGCTTATCAAAAACTGATTTCGTATTACTGGACTCATTGTATGAATGGAATTGTTCCCAATGGAATCTTACATTTTTCACCTTTTAATAGCTGCTGGTATATCCTTAATATATTTTATTCCTTCCTTACGCAATAATATGACATGGGGAGGAACACGTTCGGGTGGAGTTAGGGCTTGCTGAATAAGTCTCCAGAGCGAATTCTGATGCCGTACAGCTTGCCCAATGGTCGTTTTGGACTCTAGCTTCCCAATTGAATCGGTAATCGCCGACGAAAATCCAAGGTTTTTGAGCTTCTCGATCGGAAA
>NZ_JAQNCQ010000167.1:0-21535 GCF_028368005.1 Geitlerinema sp. CS-897
GGAAACTTTGATTTCTTATGGTGTTAACGTGAACGTTAAAGATGACAATCATATGACTCCTCTTCATCAAGCCTGCACGCGAGGCAATTTAGACATAGTAAAGCTTCTGATATCCAGTGGCGCAGAAATTAACGCTAAAGCCAAAGATGGAACCACACCCATTAATATGGCTTCGCATAGCAAACAATTAAAAGTTGCACAGTTTCTAAAAGAAACTGGAGCCGATATAGATGTTTTTGATGCAATTGCAGTCGGTGATATCGATTTATTGATCGAACTCAGTAAAACAGCAGGATTTGATTTCAATCAAGTCAATACAAAACATACAATGAAAGGCTGCCCGTTGCTTAATTTTGCTTGTCGCTACGAACATATAGACATTATAAATTATCTGTTAATAAATAATGCTAATGTCAATAGTGCCGGAAAGCCTCCATACGAATATCCATTGCATGAAGCCGCATTTGCAAATAATGAAAAAGCCTTGAAAATTTTGTTAGATTTTGGAGCTAATATAAATATTGAAAATTTACATGGTTGGACATCTTTACATATTGCAGCAAGTTTTGAATATATCGATATGGTACAGGCGATAATAAATCTTGGAGGTGATATTAACTATTTAGATCGTGAAGGCTGCTCCTCTTTATTTTATGCGTCTCAAAATTATGGTGATGAAATTGTAAAAATTCTCATAGAAAATTCTGCAAAAGTTAATATAAAGGATGCTCATGGATGTAGCCCACTTCACTACGCTATGAGAAAAAAAGGAAGGATAAAAATCATAAAACTCTTGGTAGAAAATGGTGTTGATTTTCACAGTCAAGGGGAAGGTCGATCTGCAATGAATCCATTAATTGTTGCTATAGCACAGAAAGACGAAGAAGTGGTTAATCTTCTTCTAGAACATGGTGCTGGACAAGAGTTTGGGTTTGGATAATTTCTACTTCTTACGAATACGACGATGTGGGGAACCGTCTGAAACGAGTCGATTCCGTTGAGGGAGAAACGACCTATCGCTACGACAAGAACGATCGCCTGTTGGAATCGACAGCTAACGGAGTCTTAACGACTTACGAGTACGACGACAACGGAAACCTCACGTCCCAGACGACGAACGGGAAAGAAACGACGTACACCTGGGATGACCGAAATTGCTTAGTGGAAGTCAACACCGCTGATGGCGATACGGTGGTTTACGAGTACGACAACGAGAACATCCGCGTCAGTTCGACGGTAGGTAGTGCTGCACTCTAATGATGCTGAGCAGTCACAATCCTCGCGTGGCAAGGATTCAAAAACCAAAGTAGCATTACTCCTCATTACTACCTCCGTTGATAATTATGCACAGTGATGATAACGAGCGCGGATTGAAGCATTATAATGATGGACGAAGTCCCAAATCGCGCCCACGTGATTTTCTAACTTTTTAGAAAAAGATAAAGTTTTACGAACGAATCGAGACACACGCTGACGAAGAGTATTGTTGAATCTTTCAATATAACTGGTTTTTCCCGAATCCTTAGATTTTTGGTAATTTTTTACATGGTAACTTCGGAAGAAGCAGATTTTTTCAATTCTCTCTTTAACAAGTGTTGAACGACTACGATCGAGATTTTTATGCGAAGAATGACAGATGAGAAATATCAATTCAGTTAAGATCGAAAAAAAAGAAGTTTAAAGTGAGGAGTCACTCTCTAGACTGATGGATGAATTTCGTGAAACTCGTTTGAACCTCGTCGAGGATTGTTTCAATTCTATTCTGTGCGATCTTTCTCTCAATGGCGTGAATTTGGGGCAAGACTCGATAAATTTTGAAGAGGGTGGCGATCGCCAACTCGACAGATCTCGAACGGTACGATTGCCGTTTGCAAGAGAAGAGAACCCCGAACATTCACCCTCACCATCAACTTCGACCGAAAGTTGGTATAATTTCTCTCCAAACCTCTCCATTACTCCTTATCCGTGAGCGATCGTGATTTTCCCCGATTTTTCTGAATTTTGCCGTCTGGCGCAAACTGGAAACTTCGTTCCCGTCTATCAAGAATGGGTGGCGGATTTAGATACACCCGTTTCCGCGTGGTACAAAGTCTGTGCGGGTCAACCCTATAGTTTCTTATTGGAATCAGTCGAAGGGGGAGAACGTATCGGTCGTTACAGTTTTCTCGGGTGCGATCCCTTGTGGGTTCTGGAATCGCGAGGGGAACAAACGACACAAACCTTTCGCGACGGACGGATCGATCGCTTTGAAGGCGATCCTTTCACGATTTTAGAAACCTGTCTCGAACCTTACGATCCGGTAAAACTGCCGGAACTTCCCTCGGGAATCGGCGGCTTGTTCGGAATGTGGGGATACGAGTTAATCCACTGGATCGAACCGAGAGTTCCAGTATATCCCCCAGAAGACGACGATTTACCCGACGGCGTGTGGATGCAAGTCGATACGCTACTGGTGTTCGATCGCGTGAAAGGGAAAATTTGGGCGATCGCCTATGCAGACTTGCGCGATCCTAACGTTTCCCTAGAAGACGCCTACCAGAAAGCCAGCGATCGCGTCTCGAAACTCGTCGAAAAGCTGCAAAAACCCCTCTCCGACGACGAAACCATGTTGGAGTGGACGCCGCCGCAAGCTCACGAGGACAAACCCCTCGAAATCACCAGCAACACCACTAAAGAACAGTTTTGTCAGAGCGTTCTTAAAGCCAAAGACTACATCAAAGCCGGAGATATCTTCCAAGTGGTGATTTCTCAACGGCTTTCGGCGCAGTATTCCGGCGATCCCTTTTCCCTATATCGCTCGATTCGCCTGATAAACCCCTCGCCGTACATGGCGTATTTTAACTTCAACACTTGGCAGGCGATCGGCTCGAGTCCCGAAGTGATGGTGAAAGCCGAACGCCGCGACGACGGAACTCGCATCGCCACGGTGCGCCCCATCGCCGGAACTCGCCCTCGCGGAAAAACACCAAAAGCCGATCGCGACTACGCTGAAGACTTACTCAAAGACCCCAAAGAAATCGCCGAACACGTGATGTTAGTGGATTTGGGACGAAACGACCTCGGCCGCGTCTGTCGCAACGGAACGGTGACGGTAGACGAGTTGATGGCCGTCGAACGGTACTCCCACGTCATGCACATCGTCAGCAACGTAATCGGGGAGTTAGACTCGTCGAAGTCGGCATGGGAATTGCTGAAAGCCTGTTTTCCCGCCGGAACCGTTAGCGGTGCGCCGAAAATTCGCGCCATGGAGATCGTTCGCGAACTCGAATCCTGTCGTCGCGGTCCCTATTCCGGGGTATACGGCTATTACGATTTCGAGGGACAACTGAACACGGCGATCGCCATTCGTACCGCGATCGTTCGTTCGGACGAGTCGGGAAATCGCATCGTATCCGTGCAAGCGGGAGCGGGGTTGGTGGCCGATTCCGATCCCGAAACAGAATACGAAGAAACCCTAAACAAAGCGCGAGGCTTGTTGGTGGCGGTGCGATCGCTCAGCTAATCGCAACGAACGGAACAGAGGTCGATTGCGGGAGTGCAACGGTATCCAACACCGCTGTAACAATAGTTGAGGACAAATACCGATCGACCGGATGCGGCTTCATCAGTGAAGAGGGAAACGCGATCGGTCAACAGTAGAGACAGTCAAATATTTCTCCCTATCTCCCCCTCTCCCTATCTCCCCATCTCCTCACCTCATGACCAACGTTCTAACGACCCTTCCGACCCAGGCGTCCCTTCTTCAAGGGATTTTCGGCATTTTGCCGGAGATTATTTTGATTCTCGATTCCGAAGCTGAAGAGATTTCACTACTCCCGACGGGGGGACTTCGGGGCGATCTCGACGTGGCTGGGTTGACCTTAAATCAGTTTCACGAGGAAGAGACGCGCGATCGCTTTCTTCTTCCCGTACGTCGCGCGATCGAAACCCAGACGACCCAAATCTTTGAATACGACCTCGAAGACGAAGAACAGCGCCTGTGGTACGTGGCCAAAATATCGCCTTTAGAGGGCGATCGCGTCATTTGGATGGCTCGAGACATTCTGGCCTCCTTACCGCCGTGCTGTCAGGACACCACCCACATCTGCTGGCGCGATCGCGTCGAAGCCGAACTTCAAGACAGCGAAGATCGCTTCCGGGCGACCTTCGAGCAGGCAGCAGTCGGCATCGCTCACGTGCGAACCAACGGGCGATTTCTGCGAGTCAACCGCAAATTTTGCGAATTTCTCGACTATAACCCTGAAGACCTGCTCGATCGCCCCTATGCCGACTTTACTCATGCTGAAGACCTCGAAATCAGCAACGCTGGAATTCAAAAACTGCTGAGGGGAGAACTCGACACCTTTACCCAAGAAAAACGCTATCTGCGCCGAGACGGTACGGAAGTTTGGGGAGACGTAACCGTATCGCTGGTGTGCGATCGCGACGACCACCCCGACTACTTTATCGCCGTCGTCCAAGACATCGGCCACCGCAAACAAGCCGAAGCCGCCCTTCACGCCAGCGAAGAACGCTGGCAACTGGCCGTTCGCGGGAACAACGACGGTATCTGGGACTGGAACGTCAAAACCAACGAAGTTTTCTTTTCCCCCCGCTGGAAAGAAATGCTGGGATTCACGGAAATGGAAATCGCAAACTCCCTCGACGAGTGGTCTAAGCGCGTCCATCCCGACGATCTCGACTGGGTAACGCAAGCCATTCGCGATCACTTCGACAAAAAAACGCCGTTTTACATCACCGAACACCGCGTCCTGTGCAAAGACGGCACGTACAAATGGATACTCGATCGCGGTCAAGCCCTGTGGAACGAGGAGGGGGAAGCCGTGCGTATGGTGGGATCGCACACCGACATCAGCGATCGCAAAGCCACCGAAGCCCAACTCTATCGAGTCAACCGCACCCTGCGAACCCTCAGCGATTGCAACCAAGCCCTGGTTCGCGCCACCTCTGAAACCGATTTGTTTGAAAACGTCTGTCATATCCTCGTCGCCGCTGGGGGTTATCGCCTCGCCTGGGTGGGATACGTCGAACGCGACGCCGCTAAACCCATTCGTCCCGTCGCCCAAGCCGGTTTCGATAACGGCTATCTCGAAACCCTACACATCACTTGGGACGATTGCGAACGGGGTCGCAGCCCCACGGGCATCGCCGCCCGTACCGGCCGCATCAGCGTTTTTCAAGATATCTTCAACGATCCCCGTTACCGACCCTGGCGCGAAGAAGCCCGAAAACGAGGCTATGCGTCCTCCATCGCCGTTCCGATGGTTCACGACGGCACGACCATCGGCGTCTTAAATCTGTACCACCACCGTTCCTACACGTTCGACGAGGCAGAAATTCAGTTTCTCGGAGAGCTGGCGGCCGATCTCGTGTACGGGATCGCAGCCTTGAGAACGCACCAAGCCCACGAAGAAAGCGAACGGCGGTTCCGCCAACTGGCAGAAAGTATCGACGATGTCTTTTGGATGAGCGACGACACCGAAAGCGAAATTCTGTATGTCAGTCCCGCTTACGAGAAAATTTGGGGACGAAGCTGTCAGAGTTTGTACGACAATCCCAAAGGCTACCTCGAGGCGATTTACCCCGACGATCGCGATCGCGTGTTGCCCGTTCTCCAAACTCTCAACATTTCCTTCGACCTCGAATATCGCATCGTTCGCCCCAACGGTTCGGTACGCTGGGTCTGGGATCGCGGCTATCCCGTTCTCGACGAACGCGGAAAACTTCACCGCCGCACGGGAATTGCCAAAGACATCACCGAGCGCAAACGAGCCGAAGCCTTTCTCGTCAGTGCCAAACGGGAACTGGAAAACCGAGTGCGCGATCGCACCGCCGAACTGGCCCAGACCAACCAACAGCTTCAGCAGGAACTCTCAGAACGACAAATCGCCGAAGCCAAACTGCGGGAAAGCGAAAAGCAATATCGAACGCTGGTCGAAAACTTCCCCAAAGGAGCAGTCTTCCTGTTCGATCTCGACTGGCGCTATCGTATCGCCGACGGCGTGGGACTGGCAGCCCGAGGCTTGTCCCGAGAGCGACTCGAAGGCCAGATCGTCTCTGACGTGCTGCCACCGGCCATGTACCGGGACGCGAAACCCCTCTACCACGCTGCCCTCTGCGGGCAAACCGTGGCCGCCGAAATCCAACACGGCGAGAACACTTACGCCTATCAAGCCCTTCCGGTTCGCAACGAAACCGGAGACGTATTGGCGGGAATGGTGGTGATGCAGGATATCACCGAGCGCAAGAAAGCTGAAGCCGATCGCGATCGCCTCATCGCCATTTTAGAAGCCAGTCCCGATATCGTCGCCTCTAGTACCCTCGACGGTCGCCCCTTTTACCTCAACCAAGCAGCACGGAAGGTCTGGGGCTTTTCCCCCAACGCCAGCCTCGACCGGTGGCAT
This sequence comes from Geitlerinema sp. CS-897, assembly GCF_028368005.1. NCBI lineage: Bacteria > Bacillati > Cyanobacteriota > Cyanophyceae > Geitlerinematales > Geitlerinemataceae > Geitlerinema > Geitlerinema sp. CS-897. Next base: position 6,405 of record NZ_JAQNCQ010000167.1, read on the forward strand.
ATGCGGTGTGGACATCCCGAACGGGCTTGGCAACTCATCGAAACCCAAGCGATACCCGCCGCCGTTGAACGGGGCAGTTGGGTGGGTGAAACGGCAGCGATCGACTGTCAGGGTCGAGAAATTCCCCTCTCGCAACTCCTCATCGCCCACAAAACCGCCAGCGGCGAGGTTCAGTTCCTTTCGTCCGTCGCTCGAGATATTACTAAAGCCAAACACGCTGAAGGTCAGTTGCGGGAGTCCGAACGCCGTTGGCGTGGCGTGTTGGAAAACGTGCCGCTGTTGGTAGTGGGATTGGATTTAAACGGCTGTATTAGTTACGTCAACCCGTTTTTTGCCAGTTTGACGGGGTTCGATCGCGACAGTTTGCTCGGGCGAGATTGGTTCGAGACGTTTTTACCACCGTCTTACCGCACCTCGGTACGCCGTTATTTCGAGTCGATTCTCAAGGAAGACTTTCAACCGCAACGCCAAGGCCCCATTTTGACTGACAGCGGGGAAAAACGCATCGTTGCTTGGAACAATGCCGTCTTAAAAAATTCTCTCGGAGAGGTCGTCGGTACTCTCAGTATCGGCGAAGATATTACCGAACGCCATGCCATCGAACGCATGAAAGACGAGTTCGTCTCCGTGGTCAGTCACGAGTTACGAACCCCACTGACCTCGATTCATGGGGCGTTGAACCTGTTGGCCAGCCATTTGGTCGATCCGACCTCCGAACGGGGAATGCGGGTGGTGCAGATTGCGGCCGAAAGCGCCGAGCGCTTGGTACGGTTGGTCAACGATATTCTGGCCTTGGAGCGGTTGGAATCGGGTAAAATTCATCTGTCTCGGCAGTCTGCTAACGTTACGACTCTCGTGGTTCGGGCGATCGAACAAATGCAGGTGATGGCAAACCGGGCTAAAATTACGCTGGTTTCGTCCCCTTGCGATGTGTTCGTGTTTGCCGATCCCGACCGCGTGTTACAGGTGATGACGAATTTACTGGGTAACGCCATCGAGTTTTCTGAGGTAGGGAAAACCATTTGGGTCTCTGCTGAAGTACTCGACGGTGAGGAACCGCCAACGGTGCGCTTTGCGGTGCGAGACGAAGGCCGGGGAATTCCCGCCGACAAGCTCGATCGCATTTTCGAGCGGTTCCATCAAGTCGATCCGTCTGATTCCCGCCGCAAAGGGGGGACGGGATTAGGGCTGACGATTTGTCGTAGTATTGTCGAACAACACGGCGGGCGGATTTGGGTCGAAAGCACCCTCGACGTCGGCAGTTGTTTTTACTTTACGTTACCGACGACCGATACGTTATCGACGCCCGATTAGAGGAACCATTTATGGCGATCGCTTCCCCGCTTTCTACCCCCAAATGCGTTCTCGTGGTCGATGACGACGACGGCGTACGCGAAATCGTGCAAATTTCTCTAGAAGCGGCGGCGGGATGGGAGGTATTGACGGCGGCCTCGGGACGAGAGGCGATCGCGATCGCAACTTCACACCACCCCGACGCGATTTTACTGGACGTGATGATGCCGGGTATGGACGGAGCAGAGACGTTTCGACACCTTCAACGCGATCCCGAGACTCGCGACATTCCGACAATTTTTTTGACGGCGAAAGCCAAAGCTAGCGAACGCGAAGCCTATTTAGCGTTAGGGGTAACGGGTGTGATTACGAAGCCCTTTGCGGCGTTGAGTTTGGTCGAAGATATTCGTGCGATTTTAAATTGGCAGTTATGAGATGCTCGGCGATCGAAACGAGGCGATCGCTTGGCAGTTGGTTTTGCGAAAGGCTGTAATCGTGTTCGAGCAGCGTTTTGAGGGTGTGGCAATAGTTCCATCGTGCGATACGCTCCTATAGAACATCAATAACGAGTAAGTTCAGACTGTTTTGACGGACAATCGTTTGAATTGACAGACGTTGGAAAAAATCTGAGTAAGTCATACTGTCGATGGCAAGGGTATGGCAAACCGAAACAACGCCACGAACTCAGATCCCCGGCATCTTCGAGATGCCGGGGATCTAGCTCCCGCCGGAAAAATTTACAAAAACTATTGACGAATTACATTTTTTGTGATAAAAAACCTCATTGAGGCATTGCATCCAACACCCCAACGAGAGCAAATCAACTCTTCTTCTTACGAGTCGAAGTCTTCTTCGTCGACGTTTTCTTCGTCTTACCCGTAGACTTGCGAGACTTCGTAGATTTCTTCGCCGCAATCAATTCCACCGCTCGTTCCAAGGTCAAATCGTCCACCGACTCCCCTTCCGGAATCGAAACGTTTTTCCGCTTGTACTTGATATAAGGACCGTAAGGACCATCGTAAATATTAACAGGTTCCTTCTCCTCCGGGTGTTCCCCCAGTTCCCGTAACGGTTTCTTCGTACTTCCGCGACGGCCGCGTCCCCGCTTCGGTTCGGCCAGCATTTCCAAAGCGCGATCGAGCTGAATCGTCAGCACATCGTCCCCAGAACTGGCTTTAATCGATCGATAATCGTCTTTCCCGTCCTCACCGCCTTTCTTATGGACGATGTAAGGACCGAAACGACCCAATCCCGCCTGAATCGCATTCCCCGTTTCCGGGTGAACCCCCAGCTTCCGAGGTAACGACAACAGCCCCACCGCAGTCTCGAGGGTCATGTCCTCCTTCTTCAACCCTTTCGGGAGCGAGGCGCGTTTGGGTTTCGGGTTGTCGTCGGTTTTGTCACCCAACTGCACGTAAGGACCGTAACTGCCAATGAGCAGATAAATCGGTTCTCCCGTTTCCGGGTGCATCCCCAATTTCTCGGGACCTTCGGTTTTCTGCTTGAGCAGAACTTCCACCTGTTCCGGGTCGAGGTCAGAGGGCGTCAGGTTTTGCGGAATCGACGCCGTAACCGTGTCGCCGTTGTTCTCCGCTTCCAAATACGGACCGAACTTGCCGATACGGACTTTAACGGGTAGGTTTTCCAACTCGACGGTTTTCGCTTCCGCCGGGTCGATGCGGTCTTCCTGCTGGCGAACTTGCGTGTCTAAGCCGTTGTCGCCGAGGTAAAACTCTCGTAAATAGGGAATCCAATCGACTTCTCCCATCGAGATGTTGTCGAGAGTTTGCTCCATTTTGGCGGTGAAGCGCAAATCTACCAGGTCGGGGAAGTATTTTTCCAGCAGGCTACAAACCGCAAACGCCGTAAACGTAGGAATCAGGGCGTTACCGTTCATCTGGGCGTAGCCGCGATCGATAATCGTCCCGATGATGCTGGCGTAGGTACTCGGACGCCCGATGCCTTCGCTTTCGAGGGTTTTCACCAAGGACGCCTCAGTGTATCGCGCTGGGGGTTGGGTTTCGTGACCGACGGGATCGATTTCGGTGCAAGTGGGAGAATCGCCCACCTCCAGATTGGGCAAGATAGCTTCGCGGTCTTCTAAGGCGGCGTTGGGGTCGTCGGAACCTTCGACGTAAGCGCGGAAAAAGCCGGGGAAGTCGATGCGCTTTCCGTTGGCGCGGAATACGGCGTCTTCGACGTTGAGATCGATCGCCACGAAGGTTTGTCGGGCTTCTGCCATCTGACAGGCCACCGTCCGCTTCCAAATCAAATCGTACAACGCCAGTTCTCGGCCGCTCAATCCCGTTTCTTTGGGCGTACGGAAGCGACTTCCCGCCGGACGAATGGCTTCGTGGGCTTCTTGAGCGCCTTTGCTTTTGGTGGCGTACTGGCGCGGTTTGGGGCTGAGATACTCTTTCCCGTACATCTGCTCGACGCATTGACGGGCGGCGGCGATCGCCTGGTCGGACAAATGCACCGAGTCCGTCCGCATATAAGTAATGTAGCCGTTTTCGTAGAGGCTTTGGGCGACGCGCATCGTCTCGCGAGCGGACAGGCGTAATTTGCGGTTGGCTTCCTGTTGCAGCGTGGAGGTAGTGAAGGGCGGGGCGGGTTTGCGTTTGGAAGATCGCTCGTCGAACTTCGCCACCGTCCAGTCTTTGTCTGCGAGGCGGTCTTTGAGGGCGATCGCTTCTTCCTGATTCAGTAATAGAACCTGGCGACCTTGGGCGATTTTCCCGGTTTTCTCGTCGAAATCGCTTCCCGTAGCCACCTTTGTCCCGCCGACAGACGTTAGTTTCGCCTCGAAGGGCGTGTTGTCGTGGGTGAGGCTGGCTTTGAGATCCCAGTAGGAACCCATGCGGAAGGCGCGGCGTTCCCGTTCCCGCATCACCAACAAGCGCACCGCCACCGACTGCACGCGCCCGGCGGAGAGTTTGGGGGCGACTTTTTTCCAGAGCAGCGGCGAGAGGGTGTATCCGACGAGGCGATCGAGAATGCGGCGGGTTTCCTGAGCGTGGACGAGTTGCTCGTCGAGATCGCGACAGTTATCGATCGCGCTGCGAATGGCATCTTCTGTAATTTCGTGGAAGACCATGCGCTTGGTCGGCACTTTGGGCTTGAGAACTTGCAGCAAGTGCCAGCTAATGCTTTCACCTTCGCGGTCTTCGTCAGTGGCGAGGACGAGTTCGTCAGCGGTTTTGAGGGCGTCTTTGAGGGCTTTAACGACCTTCTTTTTATCTCGGGGAACCACGTAAATCGGTTCAAAGTCCGCCTCGACGTTGACCCCCAACTGCGCCCACTTCTCCTTCTTGACAGCAGCCGGAATTTCGCTCGCCGATTGTGGCAAATCGCGAACGTGACCCATCGAGGCTTCCACCTGGAAGTCAGCCGGGAGGTATTTGCGGATGGTGCGGGCTTTGGTGGGAGATTCGACGATGACCAGGGTTGACATGGAGTTTTGTTACTTCGACCAGTGACAGCTAGGCGCGTATGGATGGATAGAGATTGCCCGGTGGGACGTTCCCGTGGGTCTTTATTTTCAACCATATATCCGAACGCCGAAGATCGACAATCGGACGATCGCCAAAAATTTAAGGGATCGATCGCGATCGCGATCGAAACGGCATCAGTGGCAGACGCGATATGGCGTCTTCTACCGCGATAGGGTTGAAAAAACCACCGGGAGCGATCGCACCCGTCGGTGATAAATCAATATAAACGCTTTGATTAGCTTTTGTCGTCTTTGGGGGCGATCGAATCGGACGTATCGTTATGTATCATAGTGTTGAGAATCCTTTACAACAATGCTTAAGCAATTCTAAAATCGATCGTAAAATCTATTAAGATTAATGCTTTCGGGCTTTGAGAGCCGTTGACCGACAAGGATTCAAAACATCGATACGTTCGGCATCTGGGCAAGCCGTTACCGCCTCCATCGCGATCGCGGCTTTTCGGTGCGATCGGACGAGAATTGTAGCTAAGATTAGGAAACGCAAGCATGACTACTAGCGATAAAACCCCGAAAACCAGAAGCAGCAGAAGCCGGAGTACGAAGAGTTCTTCTAGCTCCAAAGCTGAAGAAACCCAATCCACCACTGAAAGCCAAGCTAAGGCAACCGACAAATCCGAGGCAACGGAAGAAAAAGAAGTGACGGCTCTAGCGGTTCCGGGGGAATCGGAAACGAAAAAAGCCCTCGAAATCAAACCCGCCGAAGATCTACCGGGACACCGTCCTGTAACCGTGAGCCACCGTAAAATTGCCGAAACCTTCGCGGCAGTCGGCGGCGCACGCCCCATTTTTAGTAGTGACATTCAATTTGCGGAGACGATTCAAGTGTCTGGAATTCGGCCGGTTGCGGCGAGCAGCCTCGCTATCAGCGAAACTTACAACACGATGGGCAACCGTCCAATTTCGGTGAGTTCGCTGAAAGTCAAAGATACGATGCAAGCCTCTGGGGTTCGTCCCATTACAGCGAGTACCTTAGCCATCAGCGAGACGATTACGATTATGGGTAACCGTCCGGTGGCACCCAACGCCACGGTTGAAATCGATACGCTCATGGGCTATCTCGATTAATCGCGAAACCCTCTGTCTGTAGGTTGGGTGGAGCGCAAGCGAAACCCAACACCCTAGAGTTTTGATTCACCACACCAGACACAGAGAACACAGAGGGATTTTATTGTTTTCTTTCAGATCCCCGGCATCTTGGAGATATCGGGGATTTTGAATTGGAAAATCGGCTAGGATCGAAATGACGTTCCGTTGCTGAAAGGGGAACCCCGTTATGACTGTCGCGACTGAATCGAAACGTTACACCCCGGAAGAGTATTTAGAACGAGAAGCCAACGCTGAGGAACGCCACGAATATATTGACGGAGACATCACCGTTATGGCGGGTGGAACCCCAAATCACAATCGAGTTGCTGGAAATATTTTCGCTTTCTTGAATTTTTCGCTAAAACGTCATCCTTACGATGTTTTTATCGCCGAACAACGGCTTTGGATTCCCGAACGGCGAATTTATACGTATCCTGATGTGATGGTGGTCAGTGGTGAGATTCGGCTTCAAGAGGGACGAAACGATACGATTCTCAATCCTTTGGTAATTGCGGAAGTGTTGTCGCCTTCGACTCGTGGTTACGATAAAGGGGATAAGTTTTCGGCGTATCGTACGCTTGAAAGTTTTCAGGAGTATTTGTTAATCGAACAGGATTCGCCTCATGTGGAACATTATTTAAAAATGGATGTCGATCGATGGTTGTTTTCTGAATATCATGGAATTGATGCGAGTTTTAAATTGGGGGCGATCGACCTCGAGATTCAGCTTGCTGATTTATACGAAAAAGTTGAGTTGAGCGAGATTCAAAAATCCTAAATTTGAAGTCACCACAGAGACACGGAGGACACAGAGAGTTTATTATTAAACCATATAAGCTAGATCCCCGGCATCTTGGAGATGCCGGGGATCTTGTCCGAAGAGAGTTCTATTTCTGTTAAGATTCGCCGTAATAGCTGCTGGTCACTTTACCGCGAAACACGACGTATTGATAAATGTTGTAGAACAACATGATTGGAATTAACACGCCGATAAACACTAGCATAAACACTAGCGAGGTGGGTGTGGCTGCGGCATCGTAAATGGTGATTTGCGTGGGAATGATAAAGGGAAAAACGACCAACGCCAAACCGATAAACGTCAGCAAGAAAATCAGGATCGTCCAGACGAACGGTGCGACTTCTTTTTGGCGATCGATACTTTTCCACAACTGCCAAATTAGCAACACACCGAGTAGGGGAATCGTGGCAAAAATATAAATCCAGGGTGCGTCGAATAACCGCTCTCGAGTGTAATCGAAGAAAATTGGCGTCGAAATCGTAATGGCGATCGCACCGAGTAACGTTGTGACCGTTGCAATTTTAGCAGTGCGATAGTGGGTTTTTTGTAACTCGCCCTCAGTTTTAAGGATTAGGTACGTCGAACCAATGAGAACGTAGCCTTGAATCAACGTCAACGCCACCACAACAGACTGAGGACTCAAAAAATCCCAAGTACTCCCGATAAAATGTCCGGCTTTATCGACGTGAATTCCTTCGAGAACTGCACCTAACGAAAACCCTTGTCCTAACGCCGCCAGAAAACTTCCCACACCAAAGGCGGAATTCCAAAACACCTTACTTTCGGAATGTTCGCGAAACTCAAAGGCGACGGCGCGGAAAATAAAGCCGAACACCATCGTCAAAATGGGGATGTAAAGGGCGTTGAGAATGGTACTGTACGCCAGGGGAAACGCACCGAACAACGCACCACCCATCAACACCAACCAGGTTTCGTTGGCGTCCCAAACATTGCTCAAACTGGTCATCAAAATCCCACGACGTTCTTCACTCGACGCCGTCAGCGATAAAATTCCCACGCCGAGATCGAAGCCGTCGAGCATAACGTAGAGGAAAAGGAACAAGGCGAGAATAGCAAACCACACTTGCGCCAGAAAGTTGTCTAAAATCGTTAAATCCATCACCTTTCCTCCTATTGCGCCTCAACCGGACGGCTATCGGGTTCGTGAGTCGCCGGTTCGGTAAGATCGCGATCGCCTTGTCCGGGAAGGGGTCGATCGAGATCGGGGCCTTTGCGAATAATGCGACTTCCAAAGTACAAGGCGGTGACGAACAACACTGAATAGACGACGGTAAATCCAGTCAACGAGACTAATACGTTTCCGGGTGGGAGTTTAGACGCTGCGTCGACTGTCCGAATTTGTTCGTACAGGGCCCAAGGTTGTCGTCCCACACAACGGACGATCCAACCCGCTTCGACGGCGATGTATCCTAGGGGAGCGGCGAAGATCCACGAAACCAACAGCCAACGCTGTTTCCCAATTTCCTCAGACGACAGTTTTCCGCGCAACCACTGAACGACGCTCAACAGCATCAATCCAGCGAAGAAAAACCCGATCGCCACCATGATGCGGAAGGAGTAGTAAATTAATCCCACCATCGCCGGACGATCTTCGGGTTTCCATTCTTTCAATCCCAACACGGGTTCGGACAGTTGGGGTTTTAACTCGAGAATGTAGCCGAGTGCGTTGGGAACGGAGATTTCAAAGTCGTTGCGTTCGGCTTCGACGTTGGGAAGTGCGATCGCGCTCCAAGGTGCGACGGTTCCAGCGGGAATGGTTTCCCATTGCGCTTCCATGGCCGCGAGTTTGGCCGGTTGTTCGTGATAGACTTGTTCGCCGCTGAGGTGTCCGACGTAGATTTGCAGGGGTGCGACGGCGATCGCGGCGGCGAGGACGATTTTGAGCGATCGCGCGAAGAACTGCGGGTGTCGTTGGTTGAGGAGATACCAGGCGCTAATTCCCCCAATGACGAACAAAGAGGTTTCCAGCGTCGCTAAGAACATATGGGAGACGCTTTTAGCCATAAAGGGGTTGAAGATCGCCTCGAAGTAGTTACTGACGACGAATTTTCCATCGACCACTTCGCCGCCGGACGGAGTTTGCAACCAGGAGTTGGCGGTGATAATCCAGAAGGTGGACAGGTTCGCGCCGAACGCCACCATAATCGTGGAAAGGTAGTGAATGACGGGGGGAACGCGTTCCCACCCAAACAACATGATGCCGAGAAATCCGGCTTCGAGCATGAACGCCATAGACGCCTCGAAGCCGAGAACGCTTCCGAAGAAGTCGCCGACGGCTTCGGAAAACGGGGCCCAGTTCGTCCCGAACTGAAATTCCATGGGAACGCCGCTGGCGACGCCGATTCCGAAGTTGAGAACGTACAGTTTGGCCCAGAACCGCGCGTGGTGATAGTAGTCTGGGTTGCGAGTTCGCAGCCACATCCCTTCGACGATGACGAGGTAAATCGCCATCCCGGTGGTGAGGACAGGCCAGAGCATATGAAATATGGCTGTCAGCGCAAACTGTAGACGCGACAGCACGACGGTATCTTGGAGAAACTCCATATATTTTTCGAGCGTTGAACGATTTTAGAGGATGGATAATCTGTCCTTCTTATATCGCAGATTTTTGAGAAGGTGGAACCCTGGTTTTGGGAATTTAAGATTAAGATTTGCAGATCGAGGGAGGAGAGATGACAAGCTGAGACAAGTCGGACAGACGGTCAAACTGCGATCGCTCGAAATTGGCGATCGTCCGTTCTTCTAGAATCTCGGAAAAATCGATCGAACCTCTCGCACCTCTTCAGCATTTTGTTCGTAGCGCGACTCTACACATCGGAGCGATTTTCGCTAAAATGCTTTCAAGATAAGGGTTGTCATTTCGTTAGGCTGGATCGATCTGAGTTGACCCGATCCAGCTTTTCTCGATCGTGTTTTTACTAACGGTATCGACAGCTACATTTATTGATAGTAAGAGTCGAGATCGAGATGTTATCGAGATCGATGGAGACTACGATCTTAAAATAACGACTCTACAGAATTGAGGCGATCGCATCGAATGCCCCTGAAAAACAGCGAGACTTCTCTAGACTAAGAAAGAACACGATCTCTAAGCTCGTTCGCGACAGTTGCGTCGTGCGATCGCCACTCCAATTCCTAACAAACCTGCGATCGCACTCGGTGCGAGAGCCGACGAGGTGGGAGTCGGCGTCGTGAAGTCCTTGACTCCGCTCGAACTCAACTTTTCGAGGGACTTGTGCTAATTTCTTGTTGACGTATTCTTGAAGATGTCGCATAGAAATTCTTAAAACTCGAGAAATACCGGATAACGAGACTTTTTAAAAAAGTCGAAAGAACTCCGTTTCGCTTTGCGAACAACCAATTTACAGGTCTCTTCAGAAATATGTTGGGTGCATCTCACTTTTATCAAAATATGAATCTGGGGTAGGTTGGACTTCGGCAACGCTGCCGTCCATGGGTGGAGCGATAGCGAAATCCAACAACAGCTCAATTCACCGCAGAGACTCCGATCTGATAAATTTACATTTTTGAGATGCACCTAATATGTTGGTATTGAGATTGTTCAACATACTGACAATCACAATATTTACATTTAAATCTATGCTTTCCATAATAGTAATAGGTGCGATCGCTTTTGACGTGATTTTAACTGCCGCATTGGGGAAAAATCATAAGCCAAAACCACAGAATAATCTTTTTATCATTACTGTATAATACTTTTCAATCTCTTGGGCTTTCTATCAGATTGGGTTTGGTTGAGTCTACCGTTAAGCGCATTGCCGCTCGAGTTAAACTTCCTGGCACTCAATGGCGCTTTTTCTCTAGCTGAGTTGAGTGAAGGAGAAGAGGTGAGGCTCAGTGGTGCAAAAAACTTTTCGAGATCGGGGATTGACAAAACACATAAAATCTGGATCGAGATTCAAGCCAGATTCCCGGCATCTCCAAGATGTCGAGGATCTCCGGCAACCATTTACCGATCTGGGATTTTGCGGCCAACCCTTTAATACGACGATATCTTTTCTAACAAGGGTTTCAGGACTTTTCTGCACCACTAACAGAGGTGAGGAGATGACGTGAAGTTATCTCCTCACGATCGTCACTCCCTTCAAACGATCCGGTTGACGATGCGCCAGACAGCACCGTCGGAGCGCACGTCGGGAACGGTGATGCGCTTGAATCCGGTGATGAAGGGTTTTCCTTCGTATTGCCAATATAAAGGGCTGAGATCGTCGGCGATCGCTTTGAGGGCGCGAATTTCGTCGGTGAGTTCGATCGCCAGCTCGTTGATGCGTTCGGCGTGGCGTTCGGCTTCGGTTTTCGCTCGTTCGATTTCTTCGCGGACGGGATCGCGTCGGTGTTCGCGATAGCGGCCGACAAGGGCTTTCGTTTCTCGCAGTCTGTCTTTTAAAGCGGTGATGGCGTCGTCGATCCCTTTAATTTCGGCGGCCTGTCGAGCCGTCGCTCGGGCGTGGGAACGGTAGGCTTCGACGATCGCTTCGGGGGCGTCGCTCTCGGGGAGGACGGGACGAACGGCTAAAGCAGCCCGTTCTTTCTCCAGGGTGTCGATAGTAGCTTGAAGGGTTGAGATCTGCTCTTGGAGGTCTGGCGTCATCTGCGATGTCTCTTCGATCGATGCTTCGGCTGCACGATCTCGATCGTAACGGGTACATCTCACTTTTGCGATCGGAACCCCACCCATCCTCCCCGAACTCACGGGGAGGTGCCGAAGGCGGAGGGGTCGTTCTACGAAATTGAGATGCACTCGATCGTAACCGCTCGTGGCTCGCGATCGCGAGCGGATTTCAAGCGATCGCCCCTCTGAAACCCGCTACAACTGTTCCAGTCTCCGAAACATTGATTTCGATATCGTTAATTTTTATATCGATAAAAAGCTTTATGTCACTCGAGCCAAACAATTTGAGGGTTTAAGAAACTCGAGGTGTACTCAGAAAACTTAAGGGTTAAAACTGTTTTTGAGAACGATGGAAATCGGGCGATCGAACCCTCTAGGGACTCGCGACGAGTTGAATGCGGCCGCTATCCATCTCGTCCATCAATAGCTCTAAAGCCTCGTAATCGACATCAGAAATGTATCCCATCCGAGTTAGCTCGGCATTGATCTGGTTTTCGAGATCGGGCGTTAAGCGTTTAATGTACAGCGCTTTTTCGACGAGATGACGGATTGCCGCTGACGCTTTCATGGGTATTAAAAGAATGCGATATCCATCATTCTCGGTCGAAGTGCCTTCAACTCATGCGATCGCGTCATGCCTAAAAACGTGATCTCGATCGCTGCAAAATTACACCGGTTCGACGTGGGGAACTTTTATGTCAATTTGCCGTCCAACCCTAACATAAAGATTTCAGATGGTATTTAGAGATACTTTTTTGAAACGAGCCTTTCTGAAATCTTTACATAACGGGGTCGTAAAACAAAGATTCCGCAAACCCAAAGGGGTTGGGTAGCCGATTCCGAGAGGGATAGCATATCGTCGTAACATGACACGCAACAGTTCAGTTTAAGTATAAGGATAAAGTTATGCAGACCGCTACGACTCACCCGAACGTAACCGTTGTTTGCCTTGAAGGTCATCTCAACGCTGCTAACGCCGAGCAAGTGCGCCAACAACTGACCTCTGCTGTCTCGGCTCGCAAAACGCCTGTGGTGTTGGTCGATATGGCAAAAACGGAATCCCTCGATAGTGCGGGATTGATGGCATTAGTGTCGGCCTTAAAACTGGCACACCGGATCGACATCAAATTTGGTTTGTGTTCGGTGTCTCCCGCAATCCGCATTATTTTCGAGTTAACCCAACTCGATCGCGTATTCGAGATGTTTGACAGTCACAGCGCCTTAGAGACCGCTGTTGCTTAGATGGTGAGTCCCGACCTCACTCGTTTGCGTTCGAACGCTACGTTCTCTTTCTCGTGTTTTTCAGTCGGGTGCATCCTATACCATCAGTTCTTGAGATTTGTTATTTGCGTTCGCGATTGTGAGCCGTTTCAATTCCAACCTTGTCTGAATTTACTTATTCCAAAATCTTCTCTCTCTCCGGGGTGGGTCTGTGTTTACAGCCAGAAGTGCGATGCAGTATCGCTCTGGCGAAACCGAACCCACCCTCAACAGTTAAGAGTCGAGAGCCGAAAAAACCAGAACTGACCGTTTCCCTCGTGGGGAGGGCGATCGGCCCGCGCTAACCCTTCCATTGCGCGTCGCTGAGGTTGAAGTCATTGACAACCGCCGACGCTCGAGCGTTTCTACACCGACCCCAAATTATGGCATCGCCAGCTTGAGAAGACCGCCTCGACGTTTCAAACTGGCAGATTGTTTCAGCGTCAATCCGATACTGCGATCGAAACGACATCCCATCACCTTCGCCCCGATCCACACAGTTTGGTAAAGAGTTGCCCCTCGCAAGTCAGCATCGGCGAGATCGGCACCAGATAGGTTGGCGAAACGTAAATCGGCTTTCATCAAACGAGTGCCTTGCAAGTTTGCACCAGACAGGTTGGCACGAATCAAGTGAGTTCCGTCGAGAACTAAACCCGATAAGTCCGCTTCTGCAAGATCGAGAAACTGAGAGGTCGGATCGGTGTTTGGGAAACTCTCCAGCAGGTGCGCGACGCATCGGACGTTGGTTGCCGTTAGCGGCATCTGCGTCAGAACATCGGCATATCCAGCCCAACCGAGCTGTTGTAAGTCGTACAAACGCTCTTGCGGGGACTTGTTCAAAAACTCAACGTACTGCGGATTAAGTGTCAACGGGTCAAACATCATCTCGATTCAGTGGAGGTAGAGCCGGTCAGTAGAGAGGTGCGACGCTCGAAAAACTGCTCGCCCCAATCGTGCATGGCGTCGAGAATCGGCTTGAGGCTCCTTCCGAGTTCGGTCAGAGAATATTCGACTTTCGGTGGAACTTGAGGATATACCGTTCGCAGTACCAGTCCGTCAGCTTCCATTTCCCGCAATTGCTGGGTCAGCATTTTTTGGGTAATACCGTCGAGGGTGCGGTGGAGTTGGTTGAACCGCTTGACCTCTTGAAACAGTTCTCGCAGGATAAGAACCTTCCAGCGGCCGCCGATAGCGCGGAGAGTGGTTTCAACCGGACAGGTCGGCCGTTCTGGGTTGACGTGGGCAAGTCCCATAGTTCCTTTTTGGGTACTGGCTTACTTTAAAGTGCATACTTTACAGTATATCTTTTGGGTTACTACAGTAAATATAGTTGTTATAAATTGCGGTAGAGCGATTATGGAATCTCCGAAAGTTGCAGATTTAAATCCTTGGGTCTCGACGCTAGAACCGGGAAGTTATTACTGGTGTTCTTGTGGCCTTTCTACTGGACAACCATTCTGCGATGGCTCTCACCAAGGGACGCAGTTTACACCTGTCAGCTTTGAAGTGTCAGACTCTAAAAAGGTGGCACTGTGTCAGTGTAAAGCGACACAAAATCCACCGTTTTGTGATGGAAGTCACAACAATTTAGAAACGAGTTAGACTAAATTGAAATGCAAGGCGATCGCTGAGTTTGGGAGGGCAAATCGTGTTAGCAGTTCGCAAATCTGAAGCACGTGGAACAGCAAATTACGGATGGCTAAAATCGTACCATTCTTTTTCGTTTGCGAATTATTACGACCCAAATTTTATGGGATTTCGCAGTTTGCGGGTCGTTAACGAAGACACAGTGGCGGGTGGAACGGGGTTCGGCACGCACCCTCACCGGGAAATGGAAATTATTTCGTATGTCCTCGAAGGGGTGTTGGAACACGAAGACAGTACGGGAGGGCGATCGCGAATTCGAGCCGGAGAAGTGCAACGGATGACGGCGGGAACGGGAATCGCTCACAGTGAATTCAACGGTTCGCAGCAGCATCCGGTTCGGTTGTTGCAAATCTGGATTCTCCCCAACCAACGGGGACTCCCGCCGAGTTACGAACAGAAAACCTATTCTGAAGCGGACAAACGGGGACGGTGGTGTCTCGTCGCCTCTCCCGACGGACGAGAGCGATCGCTGACGGTACATCAAGACGTACTGCTGTACGCCACAATTCTGTCGCCTGGAGAAACACTAACGTACGCACTTTCGCCGCAACGTTATGCTTGGTTGCAGGTGGTACGCGGCGACATTGAAGTCAACGGAGCGATCCTCAGCGGCGGAGATGCGGTGTCCGTGGAGAAAACGGAAGCGTTAGACGTTTCTGCTCTGTCTGAAGCAGAAGTGTTGTTGTTCGACTTGGCTTGATTTCTCAATTACACTTGACGTCCGCCAGTCCGAATTCGATCGCCAATTCAAGTTTGAAATGCAACGGTCTCCGATCCCTGACTATAAAATACCTCAGAAGGGGTTCGATAGTCAAGAGATTTTCGAGGACGATCGTTGAGTAAATCTACTGCTTTTTTGACCGCATCTGGTGACAAGA
>NZ_JAQNCQ010000168.1:0-2573 GCF_028368005.1 Geitlerinema sp. CS-897
CTACTATTTTTGTCAAGTCAGTTGGCTCTTGAATGTTATTTTCAAGTCAAGGGGTCAGTTGGCTGAGTCGAAATACCTAATTCCTTTCCGATTCACTTTATACTACTTATACACTACATTTGAAGTGCGGAATGTGGGTTGAAAGGCGATCGCGATCGACACATCCGAAAAACTACGGAAATTCGATCGCCTCTCCCCATTTCTAAGAATTCATCCGTTAGAATTGCCTGAAAATTAGGTTTTCGGGTGCGTTGGAATGACCTACAACGTCAGAATCGCAGATTTACCCCCAACAGAACGACCTCGCGAACGGTTGGTGACGTATGGCGCGAAACATTTAGCTACGTCGGAGTTGCTGGCGTTGCTGTTGGGAACCGGATGTAAAGTCCAGAAACTCTCGGCGGTCGGGTTAGGTCAACAAATTTTACGCCAACTGGGACAACACCAACGCGATCCCCTGGAAATTTTGCGAAACGTTTCGCCGCAGGAGTTGATGCAAATTCCCGGTATTGGTTTGGCGAAGGCGACAACCATTATTGCGGCGATCGAACTGGGAAAACGCGCCTTTCAAACTCGTCCGGCGGAACGTCGTATCGTGGAAGATCCCGCAACAGCGGTGGCTTGTCTGAGTCACGATTTAATGTGGCAGGAAACCGAACGCTTTGCGATTTTACTCCTCGACGTTCGCAATCGCATTTTGGGAACGCAACTGTTAACTATCGGAACGGCGACGGAAACCCTGGCGCATCCTCCAGATATTTTCCGTGAGGTGATTCGCCAAGGCGCAACCCGCGCGATCGTCTCTCACAACCACCCCAGCGGAAACGTGTCGCCAAGTCCCGAAGACATCGAACTGACGCGACGCCTCCTCGAAATCGCGCAAATCCTCTCGATTCCCATTCTGGATCATTTGATTCTGGGAAACGGGAATTACGCCAGTTTGCGAAAGGAAACTCGACTGTGGGAAGAATTTCCACAAACAGAGTGAAAACCTTTTTACAGTCGCCAGTCGCCAGTGAGCTTGACATACTCGCCGCCTTAAAAGAGCGGCGATTCTCCAGACCTCACGGTTTTGGATTCCTAGTTCGTTGACAACCCTTACTATCCATCGTTGCCAATGAATACCAGAGGGGTTTATCTCCCTAGGCGTTTTCCCCATTGCAGAGGAGGTTTCGGTATGCCCTACCGTACCTGAGAATCCGCGAAAAAATTGGTTCTCTGTACTTGTTGCTTAGAGCTTTTACCTGCCCGAGCCTTCCCGAACAGAACCCACTAACTCTAGTTTTCAAGGTTCAGTTGCCTCGATTAGAGGCTCGGTTTTTAAACTGGTTGAATACCGCTCCAGTTTCTCCATTATCGCAGAGTCGCCCTGAAAGGGCGAGGCTTTAGACCCAAAATTTCTGGTAAAGTGTATCTCCCCCTCAGTGGTGCAGAAAACTTTTCGAGATCGGGGATTGACAAAATACATAAAATCTGTATTGGGAGTCAGGCCAGATCCCCGGCATCTCCAAGATGCCGGGGATCTCAGGCAGCCATTTACCGATCTGGGATTTTGCAGCCAACCCTTTAATACGGCGATATGTTTTCTAACAAGGGTTTCAGGACTTTTCTGCACCACTAAGGTATCTCCCCTCATGTAAAAAAACACCGATTACGGTCTTTTGCTGCAAGGCGAAGCCGAGATCGATCGCTGGGAGTCTACAGATCGAACAGTCAGAAAATTACCAGTTTGGGTGGTAACGCCATCTCCAAGTCCGAGCCAACCCCAGAACCGACTACAATAAAACCATTCTGTTTACGCGAATCGCTCCCTGAAATCCTCTATGCAAACGAGTTCCGTTCGCCCCGAAACCCCACTCGCTCCCACCACACGCACCGCCTCCGTTCGCCGCACCACCGGAGAAACGGACGTGCAAGTGACTGTCAATCTCGACGGAACGGGTCAGTGCAAAGCGGATACCGGAATTCCGTTTCTCGACCATATGCTGCATCAAATCGCCTCCCACGGACTCATCGATTTAGAAGTGAAGGCGGTAGGAGATTGGGAAATCGACGATCACCACACCAACGAAGACGTGGGAATTACTCTCGGACAGGCGTTAGCGCAAGCGTTAGGCGATCGCAAGGGAATCGTGCGTTTCGGACATTTCGTCGCCCCCCTCGACGAAGCCTTGATTCAAGTGGCGTTGGACTTCTCCGGGCGTCCCCATCTCAGTTATGGTTTAGAGATTCCCACGGAACGAGTCGGAACCTACGACACGCAACTGGTGCGGGAATTCTTCGTGGCGATCGTCAATCACGCCCAGATGACGCTACATATCCGCCAACTCGACGGCATCAACTCCCACCATATTATCGAAGCGACGTTCAAAGCCTTTGCGCGATCGATCCGCACGGCTACGGAAATCGATCCCCGTCGCGCCAGTACCATCCCCAGTTCTAAAGGAGTGTTGTAGGGAATAGGGAACAGGGAACAGGGAACGGGGAACAGGGAATAGGGAACAGTTGAGAGTTTACAGTTTCTCCCCCTCTCCTCCTCTCCTCCTCTCCCCCTCTCCCCTTCTCCCCTTCTC
>NZ_JAQNCQ010000169.1:0-16023 GCF_028368005.1 Geitlerinema sp. CS-897
CCAGTGAAGACAGCCAACAGATGGGATGAAGACAGTCACCAGTCACCAGTCACCAGTCACCAGTGAAGACAGCCAACAGATGGGATGAAGACAGTCACCAGTCACCAGTGAAGACAGCCAACAGATATAGCAGCCAACAGAGCAGTCAGGACATTTGTAAGCCTGGAAGTCATACACAGTCAGGGCTAACTGTCCTAACTCAATTGGCGAGCGCTATAACAGTGCCTTCCTTGTCTCCCTGGCTCCGAAAGCTCCCCGGCTCCCTTGCCTTTCTGCTAAGCCTACGCCGAAACTGGGGCGATCGCCTTCTCGAACCGCTCTAGACTCTGTTGAGCGGCTTGTAAGTTATACGGAAAGGGTAGGTTGAGGGGACGGTAATCTTTATCGCAGGGGTCGCCGTGACGGAGAACGGCGTTGACGAGGACGCATGGATCTTGACTGAGGTTGATGGCACCGTGGGGAATGCCGGGCGGGATTTTAACCACTGTCGGTTTGTGTTGGCTCAGCGGTATATAGTCGTAGCGACGGTTCTGTAAAGTGACTAAAACCATGCTGCCTCGCACGACGAGCAACTGGTCGGTTTGGAAGTGGTGGACGAACAGGTCGTCTACCGTGTGAGGCGCTACCTCTACAAGCATCGTTTCGTGGCTCGATTGGGGTGTATAGAATGCTGCCATTCCCCCTTTGAACGAGTCTAAGGCACGGATCTCGATTTGACGGACGAGACTCATGGTTCGCTGGCTCCTGCTACGAAAGAACTCCGTTCCGCTGTCGCGAACGCATCTCCTTTAACGTAACGTATTTTTCTATTAATTTATGTGACAGAAACCACTTTTTTGAAAAAAATATGATAAAAAGCCCCGGACGGGATGGGGAAGGAGCGTCCGGAGTCTCAGGTTAGGAACGTGCTAGTCGTGCGAGGCGATCGCGATCGATTTCGATCTCGAATTGGGATTCGTCGGCGTTGGAGAGCGATCGCGTCACCTGACCCAGATACAAGGGTTCGGACACGCCAGGTTCTGGATGTAACACCGTGCGGGCGCGAATTAACAGATCTCGCCCCAAACGACCGGGAGAAAACTTATTAATCGCCGTTTGTCGCAACGTCGCTTCCAATTGCGATTCGGTCACGTTCTGGGGAACGGTAATGACGACCTGTCCGCCGCCGTCATCGTACACTACCGAATAATTCACCGCTCCCGGCACTACCGTCGTCGTAATCGGAAAGATACTCAGAGCGAACAACCCGCTCGTCAGCACTACCATAAAGCCCGTCACCCCCACGAGACGGAAGCGCAATCCCCACTTAAAGAGGAACGCCACCAAGGCCAGCAGGGCGAAAAATCCCGTAAATCCGAGAGACCAGACCGTGGCTTTTAGAAAGTCATCTGGCGTCAAAACAGCAAAAATAGGGTCGAAATACATCTGGCAACAGCAGAAGGCGTTATCGAGTACGTCTTCCAAGATATCCGTTTGCGGGGCGTCCGAGCCAGAATCCCAGCAGTTTCTCAACTTCCCCCTCTCAACCCCTCTGTGTCCTCTGTGTCTCTGTGGTGAAGAGATCGAGCGAAAATTACGCTGAAACCCCTGCATTGGGCGCGATCGCACCCCTCGGATAAAGCGATCGACCGCCATCTCAATGTAACAGAATATTACAAAATAGACGTCAAACCAGCAAACCGTCTTGACAGTCCCGAAAGTACCCCTTAAAGTCAGAAACATACCTGGGTAAACCCACCCGAACTTCAGATGGAAGACAAACAGAAAGTAACGCTATATCTAACGCCAGAACTCCACCGTAAGCTCAAAATTCGAGCGGCGGTCGATGGAGAACCCATGTCGGCGTTAGCGCAGAAAGCCCTAAAGTTTTTTCTAGCGCATCCAGAGGTCGTTGAAGAACTCGACGCCGTTTCTGGGAACACGCACCGGGTTTATAGTTGTCCGGCGTGCGAGACGAAAAGCGTATTACGAGAAGGCGATTTAGTCGCCGTAGGCGATCGCCAAGACGTTCTCGAAGACGACGACATTTCCGTCGAAAAAGTCAACGCGAGTCTCAACGAACAATCCGAAGAAGACTTAGTGACTTGCTAAGTTTAAGTATTAAAAAAAGTCTCCGCTCGAATTGCTCCGTTTTAGTCGGTCGATGGTCATGAAAGAAGAGCTAAGCATCCTCATACAAGCTCAATATCCCTTAATCTACCTCGTCACCTTTGAAGAGGAACGTGCCGAGCAAGCCATCGCCGCGATCGCTGGTGCCGTCAAACCTCAACGCCGGGTCTTCACCTGGACTTCGACCAAAGGGACGATCGATTACAGCCAGACTGGCGGGGCAAACCCTCACAACACCTTATCTCCCGAAGCAGCGATCGACTGGGCCATTCGGCATAAGGAACCGGGCGTCTACATCTTCAAAGACCTGCACCCGTTCCTAGAAAACCCCAACGTCACTCGCGCCCTTCGCGATGCGATCGCCTACTTCAAAGGCACGGACAAAACCATCGTGTTGATGTCTCCGGTACAGCAAATCCCCATCGAGCTAGAAAAAGAAGTAGTGGTGATGGATTTCCCGCTGCCGGACATGAAAGAACTCAACCGCGTCTTGTCCCGACAGCTTGCCGAAGGTCGCAACAAACGAATCAGTACTGAAGCTCGCGAAAAGCTACTCAAAGCCGCTTTGGGCTTGACGAAAGACGAAGCCGAAAAAGTTTACCGAAAAGCCCAGGTCACGGCGAACCGTTTGACGGAAGCCGAAATGGAAATCGTCCTGTCCGAGAAACGACAACTGATTCGTCGCAACGGCATCCTCGAATATATCGAGGAAGACGAAACCATCGATTCCGTCGGCGGCTTGGAAGAGCTGAAGCGGTGGCTGTGCCAACGCTCGGGGGCGTTTACCGAAAAAGCCCGAGAGTACGGCTTGCCGCAACCGAAAGGGATGTTAATCCTCGGCGTTCCCGGCTGCGGAAAATCTCTCATCGCCAAAACCACGTCCCGTTTGTGGGGGCTGCCCCTGCTGCGCCTGGATATCGGACGGGTTTACGACGGGTCGATGGTGGGGCGTTCCGAAGCCAACCTCCGCAACGCCTTGAAAACCGCCGAGTCCATTTCTCCGGTGATTCTCTTCATCGACGAGTTGGATAAAGCCTTCGCTGGAGGTGCAGGGTCTTCCGACTCCGACGGCGGAACCTCGAGCCGCATTTTCGGATCGTTCTTGACCTGGATGCAGGAAAAAACCTCTCCGGTGTTCGTGATGGCGACGGCGAACCGCGTCGAACGCCTCCCCGGTGAATTCCTGCGGAAAGGACGCTTCGACGAAATCTTCTTCGTCGATTTGCCCACCACCGAAGAGCGCCAAGATATTTACCGCATCCACTTGTCCAAGCGTCGCCGCGATATCAGTCGCTTCGACCTGGAACAACTGGCCAAAGTTTCCGACGGCTTCTCGGGCGCGGAAATCGAGCAGGCGGTCATTGCTGCGATGTACGAAGCGTTCGCACAAGACCGCGAGTTCACTCAACTCGATATTATCGCTGCCGTAAAATCCACGCTGCCTCTGTCCAAGACGATGACCGAACAGGTCACGGCGCTACGGGATTGGGCAAGACAGCGGGCGCGTCCGGCTGCCTCCTCTATGGCTGACTACCAGCGCATGGAGTCGTAACAAGCTTTCTCCCGGCTGCCACCGGGGGGAAAGGTTAGCCCCAACCAGGCTAACGATTCAGTCCAACACCGGTTTTCGGTGTGGAATCTAACCAACCAACCACGTTATCTGTTCTCAACCAAGTTCCACTAGGAGGAAACTCATGTCTCACTTTAGCACCTTGCGGACCAAAATCACCGACGCTGAAGTTTTACAATCTTCTCTGCGCGACCTGGGCATCTCGGTGAAAACCGAAGCTGACGTTCGCGGTTATAACGGCCAGCGCGTTCGTGCCGACATCGTGGCGGTTCTCGAAGGCGACTACGACCTCGGTTGGTCTCGCAACAGCGACGGGTCTTTCGACCTCATCGCCGACCTCTGGGGTGTTGCTAAAAAACACAATCAAACCGAACTCATCAACTCCATCAATCAAAAATACGCGGTTAACAAAACCTTGGCTGAAGTCCGTCGTCCCGGACTGCAAAATGCCAACGTTAAACTGATGGTTCAAAAATAAAACCTCTGCGCGTTCCCAAGCTTGCGGGTTGACTTCTCGAACGGGTCAACCCGTTTTTTCTGTGTTTTGAGACGGGCGGGTTTCTATGGCGGTATGGCTTTCATACGGAATCCATTTCTGATAAGCTGGGTTTTAAGAAATCTTCACCACATCCCCCCTTAGCCCCCCTTTGAAAGGGGGGTTGGGGGGATAGAGGGGCTTGTCGGGTTGAGCAAAACCAGTATTTAAAATTCAGATATTGAGATAAATTCGATCGCTTCGTGATGTATCACTCTCGCTATCGCATCGTCGTTCTCACCGCCGTTCTCCTGGCCGGTCTTTTCGGATGTACGACCCCCTCCGACACCGTCGCCGACCCGACCCCCGACTCCACCGGGGAACCCGCCGTTCGACACGCAACCCTTTCTGAAGCAGACGCATCGCCGCTACCGCTGCTGTCGCCAGACAATCCCGACGTCGAAGTTCAACAACAGGTTCTCGAGGTTCTCGATACCTTAGCCGCCAAGGGGTTCGACGTGACGAAGCAAGGGGTTTGGATACAAACGAACGATACCCTGTTAGCCAACGTTCGCGGAACGCAGCCGTTTCCGGCGGCCTCCGTCACTAAAATCGCGACGACTCTGGCGGCGTTGCGGGTTTTCGAGGTCGATCGCCGCTTCGCGACAGAATTCCAAACCACGGGAACGGTCGAAAACGGGGTTCTCGAGGGAGATTTGGTGGTGGTGGGAGATTTCGATCCCATGTTCGTTTGGGAAGACGCCATCGAGGTGGGAAATGTACTCCACGACTTGGGGATCGATCGCGTTTCGGGTGATTTAATTATCGCCGGAAACTTCTATATGAACTTTGAGGAAGACGTGGCGTATTCGGGAGAACTGCTCCAACAGGGGCTGAACGCGAAGTTGTGGACTCTCGAAGCCGAAACGCAATATCGAACTCTTCCCTCCGATACGCCACGTCCGCAGGTCGAAATCGCGGGAACGGTGCGCGTCGTCTCGGAACCGCCAGCGGAGACCACGTTGCTGGTTCGCCACGAATCTGTTCCCGTCGCCGAACTGCTGAAACTGATGAACCGCTACAGTAACAACGCGATCGCCCATACGTTCGCGAAGGCCATGGGAGGGTCGGAGGTCGTCGTTCGTGAAGTCCTGGCCGCGACGGGAGTTCCTGCTGACGAACTTCAACTCATCAACGGTTCGGGGTTGGGAGAAGAAAACCAGATTTCTCCACGAACGGCGGTGGCGATGTATTTAGCCATCAATAGGGAACTCGAATCCGAAGAGATGACGGTTTCCGATGTCGTCGCGATCGCGGGACTCGATAACGGAATTTTATTAGCCCGTCCGCTTCCGAGGTTGGCGACGATTAAATCGGGAAGTTTGAACGGTGTCAGTACGATTTCTGGCGGGTTACCGACGCGCGATCGCGGGGTCGTTTGGTTTGCCATGATGAACGGCGGAACGGATACGGAAACCTTGCGATCGACCCAAGAACGATTGTTACAAACGCTTGAATCGCAATGGGGAGCCGTCGAAACCCCGCCGAAGGAACTGGCGGCGAACGACGATCGCACGGAATGGCAATCTCGTAACGAGGTGGTGGCCAGATGAGAGTCTCGCGGACGTTCGAGACTGCCCGAAACGTCACGACTGACGAGGTGACGATCGGTGAAGTTGCTGCCAGTTACCGGTTTTGAGCCAAATTCCTCCAAACGATCGCACTCGCTCGACACTCATAAAATACGCCCAAGCCGTTCCGAGAGATTTGCTCGAATCGTGGAGGTCGAACACGTCGATTTCGTAACGATTGTATTCGTTTTGGGACGGGGGACGATGTTGTTGGTATCCTTCGAGTTCGTCGAGTTTGGCTAAAGCCAGATCGTCGTTGAAAGACAACACCACGCCTTCGACCCAGTCGTCACCCGTCGTCATGGCGGGATAGTTGACGGGGGGAAGGTGATACAGTTTGCCCCGGACTTTCCCGGTTTGGGTCGCGACGACGCGATCGCCGCAATAAGGTTTGTGGAATCGTCCGCCCGGTTTTAAGGTTCCGTAGACAAAAACTCTGACCATTCTTGTGGGGTTCGTTCTGTTCGTCTGTTTGCCTGATTGTAGAGTTAATAAGCTTCCTAAAAAAGTGGCGATCGCGACGTTTCAAAACCTTCGATTTCTGTTAAAATCCGATCTTTTTGCACTCACTTAAAACCAGAGATCGCCTAAATTTGCCGATTCAAAAAAACAAAAAAACAAAAAAACGCACGATTTCAAGCCAGTGGCGGGTTGAGTCGAAGCAAGTTGGAATTTTGAGGCGAGCTGCAAACGGGCGATCGCCTTCGTTGCGCTGGCCGACGGGCTGAAAAACGGTCTGGAATCGTCCTCGTTTTCCCCAACTCTAACCCTCGCCGCGATGTCGGTCGATGAGGTTCGAGATGTCGTCGTACCCGTCTACACCGATAAAAGGGATAATTTGCGATCGCTCCCGTTCGAGATGAGTTTGAAACGCCTCCTCTCCCAACTGTCCCTGTAAAATTGCCAGCAATCCCGCCGCCTGTCGCCATTGGCTGGCTTGAATGCGATCGAGCAAAAACGCCGCGACTGCTGCCGCCACGATCGCCCGTCCGACATCCTGTAAGTTGTAATAAGCTTCTGCGAGCGTCGAGAAATTCAATCCCTGTAAATACAAATCTCCCGAAGCTCGAGCGGCGTCTAACCCCTGTTGCAAATAGCCCACAGCACTCGAAGGCTGTTGCAACAAGACGTACGCCAACCCCAAACTATAGGCACACAACGCCAAACTCTGACGGTCGCCCAGCTTCTCCGAAAGCGTCAACCCTTGTTGCAAATATGCGATCGCCTGTTCTGAAGTCTCTTCATCTAACCGTTCGAGTTGCTGAGCTTGCAACACGCGACTATAGCCCCAGTTGGCCAGGGCGTTAGCTTCCCCTCGGCGATCGCCAGCTTGTCGTGCCACAATTAACGCACGCTGGGCGCGATCGAGTCCTGCCCGATAGTCCTTCGTCGCCGCGTTCAAACGACTGAGATGGTTGTAATTGGCGATTTCACAAGCGATATCTCCCGCTTGTCCGGCAATCTCTAACGCCTCTTCGTGAAATTCTTGGGCGCGATCGAGCTGTCCCACCGCCCGTTGCGAATAGCCCAACAGCGTTAAAATTCGCGCTTTTTCTTGAGTTCCTTCGATGCGTTTTAACGGGAGTTCCAAATACTCCAACGTATGCTCGAGATATTCCCCGGAGAACGAGGCGAACACGCCACCGTAAAGGGGGAACGTTTCTCGTCCGGCGAAAGTTCGCAGAATTTGCAACGCGATCTGAAAGCAAGCGTCGGCGAGTACGGGACGACTCGAAAAGCCCTCCGAGAGCTGACACCAAACGGAGGAAAAAACTAAAAACGTACTGACCGAGAGCTGTTTGCCCATTTTAACGTCGTAAGGTTGGCGATCGAACCAGGTGACTAACCCTCGCTGCAATCCCTGTAAGGCGATCGCCAATTCCACCAACTGCTGCCAACTTAAATCAGAATGCCGCGCCGCCAGTTCCCCGACCGATTCCCCTCGAGCTAACGTTTGGAAGAGTTCGCTGGGAAAATAGGCTTCGGTGTTTCTCGCCCACAAACTCCAGGGTCCCGGACGTTCTTCCGTTCCGCCAAACCCGATATTGCGGCGCGTTTCGTACATCCAACTGACGAGGCTTCCTTCGAGGCGAGCGAACGTCGTCAACCCTTCAATCAGTCCCGCCGCCAACTGCCAAACCTGCGAGTCGTCTTCGGCTTCAGCCTTGAGGGAGGTTGCCAGTTGGCGTAACTGTTCGGCTGTCCAGGGGGTGTTTTGGTTGGGATCGATCGCCCCTAACAACGCCTCCAAGCGATCTTCAGGTTCCGAGGCTAAAATAGATCGCACTGCTGAGGCGATCGCGGCAGTCTCTTGGTTGTCTTTCTCCCAGCGTTCCCATTGCTTCTCGATCGTCTGTAACGCTCGCAGCATCCGACTTACTTTCGTCGTTGTTCCCACAGACGCCTCGATTTCACCGAGGCGTTCGGCGAGACACCGCTCGAACATTTCCCCGGTTCCCGGTCGAATTTCCCGCAGCAGTCGTTGGTAAATCTGCTCTTGAGAGCGAATTTTTCCCGCCAACGTGGTTTCGACGAGTTTATCGATTACAGCCAAATAGCGATCTCGATCGGACATGGAACACTTCGGTATAACGGGTTGTAGACTGGGAAGACAGCAGTGGCGATCGCGACGTTGCGCCGCCCCGTTCCCTCACTCCATCATCACTCATCGCCTGCCATCACGGAAGCAACAACTCAGCATCTCCCGAGCGAGGCAGTTGCGGAACGTCGCTCCCCCGTCGCGGTGGCGTGTCGAGATCGGTGGGTTCTGAAGCCGACGCGGCCGGGTCGCCCTCGAGATTCGCCTGTTCTTCGAGTAGGGTGAGATAGGTGGGATAGAAGATACTGACGAGAACGTGAACCAAATCGTCTCGTTGTTGCGGCGTCAGACTTTGAATTGCTTCGCGATCGCCCAACAACGGATTGGTTTCTAGGGTATCGTAACCGGGATAAACCCCCTCGTTCATAATTTCGTTTTCGCCGAGGTAATCGGCGAGGGTGAGCTTCCAGTCGAGGCGATACTGATAGGGGCGTCCTTTCACGTAAAGGTGATAGCGAATCAACCGCCCGATGAGGGTGTTATCGGTCTCGATTTCTCCCGTTTCGACGTGAGTATACTGATTTTCGCGGGGAATTTCGGGCAAAATCTCGTAAACCCGCTGCCACGCATCGCTCGTTCCCCGAGGTCGTTGGGCGAGTTGGTACGAGGAAGCCGTGTCGTTGGAATCGATCTCTGTAGCTGTTGCCCCGATGACGGTAATTGCCATCACGCAGAGAAACACCACAAAGAAGTTCGCTATTTTCGTGTGTTTCATCATAAAAAAATAAAAACCCTTTTCACAAACAAATCAAAAAAGATGTTTTTTTAATAAAAAAAGGTTAAAAAACAATTGACTTTTGATTTGCTGCTAATTTTTTAAAATTATCTTATCTCAAAGTTTTCGGAGGGAAGGGAAAAAGCCAAACAGCATTCCCAAGCCTAACCTCTTCCCTCTTCCCTCTTCCCTCTTCCCTCTTCACTGTTTAGTGCGTGTCGCCGATAATTTCCGGTTGCGTGAGTTCGTCAGACATTTCTACGATCGCCCGTACGATCGGCTTCATTCCCGGTTCTTCGAGGTTGTCGAAATCTTCATAACGACGGCGTTTCGCTCGATTGGCCACTTGTACGGTGATGCGATAGCGATTCGACGCGGCATCGACGAGTTCTTCAGCGCGACGCATTAAATGGGGCGTCTCGACGGTGTTGCGCTTTTGCATAAGTGCGGACTCTCTCTCTGTTGAATCTCAACACTCTAGTTTAACGTTTAACTGACCTTCCGGCGTTCGGACAGTTGACCAGGGCGATCTCGAGGGGGCTGTGTTACCGTTAATGGAGTCGCGATCGCCTGCCGAACGAAGATGAAACCGTGGGGTTTGAAATTTAAGTTGAACTCTAAAACTACTCTCAGCGTGGTTCTCGTCAGCGCGACACTGCTGTTGAGTAGCTGCAACGGTAGCAGTCCCTCGGCCGAATCGATGCAACCCGAGGGCGACATCGCCACAGAACCGACGCCCACCACTACCCCAGAACCCGCATCGCCGGATATCTCCGAGATTCCCGTCGCAGAAGAGGTTCCCCTCGATACCGCTGGCGAACCGGTCGAAGAAGCCTCTGAAGACTCCCCGGCTAACGCGCCCACCCCCTCTGAAGTCGCGCCGATTTTCGAGTCTGCTGTCTCGGAAATTCAACCCATTACTGAAATTCCCATCCTCCTTCCGAGGGAGGTTCCGCTTCCCGACGATCCGCCGATTTACGCGATCGCCGACGCCGAAGCCGATCGTTACGAAATCGAGTTAGCCTTCGATCCCAACTGTCGCGGTGCGAGTGCTTGTTTTTACGGGATGTTCGCTGCCAAACGTACCGACGGCGACTATTACGGAGTCGGCGAAACCTTTGCCGAAACCGTCGAACTCGCCAACGGCGTGACGGGATACTTCAATCCGATGATGTGCGGGGCGTCTTGTGCGCCGCCGGTGATGGAATGGGCGATCGATGGCGTGCGCTATCGAATGTCTCTCAAAGGACTCAGCGGTGACGACGCCGTTGCCCGTGAAAAAATGACCGAACTTGCTAATTCGGCCATTGCAATGGGAGAAATATAGCGAACTTGAGGATCGAGCGATCCTAGCCCTCGATCCTCAAATAGTTTGGGGTAGGGACGCGCGTAACGCCCCTACAGGAATTACGCGAATGCCAGAGTTGTGGGCATCGGAGGCTCGACCGTCGCTTGAGAGCGGGCGCGACAGAAATCGCCAAACCGCCGTTCGTGAAGTGCCAACCGTTCCTCGATATCGTCGAAGAGTGCAGCGGTAATCGGGTCGGTCAGTTGGCTGCTGAGATGGTACGCATCGACGACCCCGGTTTGTAAGTCACCCAAGGCGCGACGGGCAATTTCCATATCGCTGTCGTTCGACTGCAACCAGCTTTGCAATGCGGCGAGAGCGTCTCCGCCGACGGCTTGCCAAGTCACGGATTCGCCAAAGGCCGACAGACGCGCTTCGAGCAGTTGGATATGACGCTGTTTGGTCGTGACGACTTCAGCAAGGATGACGCCTAGCTCGGTGTCTCGCGCCCGTTTACCGTACTCTTCAAAGGTTTTGAGAGTGTAGTTTTCACCACTGATGGCGGTATTGAGAGCGTAGACGATTTCGTCGCGAGTCGAACCGCCCCAGGTTTCGCCGAGTTGCCACCATTCGTAATTTTCGCTGGCAACATCGGGTAACTCGGTATTTTCGAGAGAGAGACCGAGATTTATTAAAATTGCGGTGGTGAAGATAGGGGTATCGCCCGGTCGTCTAGCGGTGATGAGGTTATCTTGCATCACCAGGGGTTCGTCGATGTAGGTAGCACCGGCGTTTTGCATATCCTTACGGATCGCACGGTATCCTGTGGCTTGTTTGCCTCGCAACTGGTCGGCTTCGATGAGGACTTGCGGTCCGTGACAGATAGCCGCGACGAGTTTTCCTTGTGCCATCGCATCCATGACGATGCTCACGGCGTTGGGATTCGTGCGGATGCGATCGGGGGCAGCTCCGCCGGGAATGAGGATAGCATCGAAGTCGTCCGATCGCACTTCGGTTGCAGTAGCGTCGGGGCGAACGGTGACTTTACCGCGTTTTCCTGTGTATTCGTCGTTCATGCGGGAGCCGAGAACGACAACTTCTGCTCCTGCATCTTGTAGAGCGCGATAGGGAACTTGAAATTCAGAATCTTCAAAGTGATTTTCGAGTAAAATTCCGATTTTCGGTCGTGAGGTGTTGTGCGTTGTAACCATAATGTTTCCTTGAAGTAAACGTCTGTTGAGTGGGGGAATCTTTTACAGATTCCCTTCTGAAGAAAATGTCGATCGCGATCGCGAATTTACCCCGATGCAGGTGGGGCGTCGATTCCCCACTGACGGGCGACGAGCGTTCGGTAGAGGTTGTCTTGAAGCATCATTTGTCGGTGGAGTTCGACTAAACGCTCTTGCGCTTCAGATCGCGATAGCTTTTTGACTTCTCCTGCAAATTTCCTGAGATTGAATTCTTGCTCTAGAGAAATCTTGAGGGGTTCGCTCATGACAACCTCCTAGGTGTCTTGTTGTCGGTTTTAAGGATGGGTTTTTATTGCGATCGCTTTTTCAAGATTTGATATCGCCTCTGAAGGATGAGACGCGTTTTACGATCGCTCGACCCCTACCTTGAGTATGTGGCGATCGGTCTCGACTTTTCCTCTGTCTCGAGGTATACTTTGTCGATCTAGGCATTTTTTTATAGGCTTGAAGAACGAAGGTTTTGTATTTTTACAAACATCGAGAATCGAGCGATCGCCGTTCGTTCCCGTTTCGATCTCTTGCTAAATAGAGCGATCGCTTGACACTGCCAGTTTTTGTCGAAATTCTAACGGTAGATCGGGGATTTTTTAAGAGCGATCAGACTTGGGAAATCTCGGTAAAATCGAGGCGCGATCGGGATTGTCATCGAAACCTGTATACCAGTACGCCCAGGCAATTAACACGGCTTGAAACGGTAGGCGAATCGCTTGAAACCACCAACCGTCTGGAATACCGTCGATGTGAATGTCGTTAAAGGCCATGTTGAGATTGGCGGGAAATACGAGGATGAAAATTGCAATCAGTCCCCAGGCGGCGCGACGAGATACGGGGGGGACGAGCAATCCTAAACCGCCGAGAATTTCAAAAATACCACTGACGTAAACGATAATTTCCGGTTCGGGCAGGGGAGCGGGAACGATTTTGACGAAGGGGTCGGGGACGAGAAAATGAAGCGTTCCCGCCACCACCATACACACTGCAAGAACGACGCGCAAAACTTCCTTATTTCTTTTTAAGAAAGCGATCGAGTTGTGTTTTAAGGTCTGCATTTTGAGATACCTCAAAGGCAAGAATACAGGCGATCGACCACACTAAACCCGCTGCAAATCCTGCAATTACGTCGGTCGGCCAGTGGACGCCTAGGTACAGCCGAGTCAACCCGATCGCGACGATTATCGCGATCGTCCCCCCAGCGATACCGACTCGCCATCGCGGAAACTGACGGGCGAGTGCGTAACCGAGCAAACCGTACAAGACGAGCGACACCATCGCGTGACCGCTGGGAAAGCTGTAATATCGAACGTCAACGACGCGTTCCCACAGTTGCGGCCGCGATCGCGCGAACAGGTGTTTCAATAGCAGGTTCAATCCCGAAACCCCCAGCAAGGCGATCGCTAAAGACAAGGCGCGTTTCCAATGACGCTGAAACAACCACACCAACACGAAACCGCTCGCGATGGCGGTTAAAATGCTGGGATCGCCGAGTGTGGTGACGGCCACTGCGACGCGATCGAGGAAGGGAGTACGCCACTGACCGATGGCCAGCAGTACGGTGCGATCGAAGGTTTGAGCCTCGTTTTCGAGCAGGTCTTCAGCGATTTCAGCAAACGCCCACAACGACAGCATGGCAATGGCCAACCCACCGATCCACAAGCTCGAGAGCGTTGCGACCATCCACTCTAACGTCCGTTGACCGGTGCTGGAAAACTGCCTTTTGACGCTTTTGATGAGGGGATGGGGCATTGTGTGCTGAAAGTTAAGTGGCAAACGTTTCGAGCGTACTCGATGTTGGGGGAGTCTGGCGTCTATCGTAAGTGGGAAGCCAGATCGCGCAGACTCGTCCGAAGTTAACGCAACGATTCCGATTCTACCGATACGATAAAACCCGATAAGATTGCCTCTTGACTGAAAGCGTGACGCAGATTTCCCGACGCCTCGAACTCTCCTCTTTGAAGCGATCGCGCCTCTAAAAATCCCTCTATTGGAAGAGACCGAACCCGCGATCGATTCGATAGAGTAATGGTAGTGTCGATTTCGCTAAATTGCCGATCGCCCATTGGTGAAATCTGCGAACGAGCGCTCGAACGGCGATATTAATCTTTGTCAATATGGGACAACACCGTCCGAGTCACGTAATTTTATACGTTGTTGTGAGTATCGCCGTAATGTTAGGACTTTACGTACTCGCAAACCTCTTCATCGCGATGAATTCAGACACTCGAGTCGATATCGAGCCGTCAGACAGTTTTTACGGCGAGCCGTGAGTTCGGGAGATCGCGACTTGTCAACGATATGCGATCGCTTCAGCAACAGTCGCACCCACTTCCAATCGCAAAAAACACAAAACGCACATAAGGAGAAACTCTCATGGATAACACACCTCTTTCTAAAATTACCACTTGCGGCCAAAGCATTTGGATGGACTATCTCGATCGATCTTTAATCGAGTCTGGAGAACTGAAAGAGAAAATCGAGACGCGCAATTTACGCGGTCTCACCTCGAATCCCTCCATTTTTGAAAAAGCTATTTCTGGGAATAAAATCTACGACAGCGACATTCAGGCGGGGGCAGATGCTGACAAATCGCCCCAGGAAATTTACGAATCTTTGGCGATCGCCGATATTCAAAACGCTTGCGATATTTTTCGCGCGGTCTACGACGAAAGCGACGGACAAGATGGGTTCGTTAGCCTCGAAGTATCGCCCTATTTAGCTCGAGATTTGCAAGGGACGATCGCGGAAGCTCGCCGTTTGTATCGAGCCGTCGATCGCCCGAACGTGATGATTAAAATTCCCGGTACTTTAGAGGGATTCGGGGCGATCGAACAGTGTATCGCCGAGGGAATTAACGTCAACGTTACGCTGTTGTTCTCTGTTGAAAACTACAAACAAGCAGCCTGGGCTTATTTACGGGGACTCGAAACCCGCGTTCAAAACGGAAAATCGATCGATGGCGTGGCGTCGGTTGCGAGCTTTTTCGTCAGCCGCATCGACTCGAAAGTCGATAAACTTCTCGACGAACGCCTCCAGCAAATTGGAACGGAAAATCTCAGTGAGGAAGCTCGGTTACAAGAGTTAAAAGGGAAAGTTGCGATCGCTAACGCTAAAGTTGCATATCGAGAATATCAGAAAGTTCTCGAGAGCGATCGCTGGAAATCTCTTGAAGCCAAAGGTGCGAAACCACAACGCTTGCTGTGGGGAAGTACGAGTACGAAGAACCCAGACTACAGCGACGTGTTATACGTTGAAGAACTCGTCGCCTCCAACACGGTAAACACGCTTCCTCCCGACACGATCGAAGCCTGTTTCGACCACTGTAAACCCCAAGCCAATCGCATTGAAAGTAACGTCGAAAAAGCATATCAAACGCTCGAGAGTCTTCGCGATCGCGACATTAATATCGATCTCGATCGCGTGATGGAAGAGTTACTCGACGAAGGAATCGACAAGTTCGTCCAACCCTATCAATCTCTTCTCGATACGTTGGAAGAAAAGTCGAAGCAGTTAATGCCTGCCTAATATAACTCGGATCGTGTACTCGAGCGATCGCGTCGATCTGTTCTATTAAATATTGGGCGGGAAATCCCCGCTCGTTTTTTTGAATTCTCTTCACAGGAACTAATACGAAATTTCTAACAGTGGTTTTTCTGAACGCGACAAGTTCTATCCTCCCAACCATCCCCCCAACCCCCCTTTCAAAGGGGGGCGAAGGGGGGATAGGGGGCTAAGGGGGGATGTGGTGAAGATTTCTTGAAACCCAGCTTATCAGGGAAGGATGGAGTACAACCGATTTAGGGCGGGTGCATCTCAAAAATGTAAATTCATCGAATTGGGCGCACTCAATTTCCAGATCCCCGGCATCTTGGAGATGCCGGGGATCTTATACCGGAAGTGCTAATCGGGAATTTTGCCACCCCAAACTGATGTTGTTGCAAAAGTGAGATGCACCCATTTAGGGCAATCGCTCTCTAATCTATTATGTCTTATTTTTGGTTATGTTTTAAATTTATTAGAAACAGTTGATTTTTAATTCACGCTCGTTCAAAAAAATATTTTGCTTGAACTAATCTAGTAATCTTAAATCGCTTGTAGATTCTCGATCTAGCTATAACAAAAGGGTTTAGGAATGTCAGTCTTTCCACGACTCGTCTAAAATTGCTATAGCAATCCTAAATCGTTTATAGCAAATAACCTGTTGAAACTCCGTTTCGTGGGTCAGACGATCTATCGAGATCCCCGGCATCTTCAAGATGAGTATCTGTTTAGCGATGCTCACTCAGGTCGAAGCCTGCCAAGGCATGGCCTGGGCAACGAGGTCAATAAAGGAGTCGTCAGATTGGGCAGCCGTAGCCGCCAAGGAAGCTAAAATCTCCCAAGTGCGAGCGC
>NZ_JAQNCQ010000170.1:0-5101 GCF_028368005.1 Geitlerinema sp. CS-897
TCCCCCTCTCCCCCTCTCCCGCTCTCCCCGGCTACATAACGCATTGGATGTCATTAAACTGCGATCTCGATCGCAGATAAAAGACTTCTTAGTTTTAGCGTTTAATTATTAAAATTTCGTATCTTATCTTCGACAAACAACACAAAAATCGCTTCCGAAAGATTTACGCAACTCCCGATATCGCTAGGAAGAGATTGACATCAATAGACGTTGGGGATCGCGTGATATGGGAGAAAAATGAAAATTTAATCAGATTGACGCCCCTCATATTTCGTGACATAATATGAGGAAACATAGCCTACAGTACGCAACTGACTTTTGCCAAGACTCGATTGATTTGTAACAAAAATCTATTGCAGAAAACTAAACCCAGCCATCCTAGGACGTTCCAATTTTTAATCTTTTTTTAACAATGGCTCAGCTCGCTTCCCCGATTCAAGGTTTTAAGATGACCCCGATGTCCGCCCCTCAAACTGTGCGTTGCCCGAACTGTGGCAATATTGGCGAACGCCGCTATCTCCACAGCAACCTCGTGCGGACTCAGTGTCCTCACTGCGATTACCTTATGGTGTCTTGTTCGGAAACGGGGCGCGTGATCGAGGCTTATTCCCCAGGACTTTACCAGTCGAGCGTGTAATCCCAGTCGCCCGTCCGAGGGTTCCGTCCGTCTCGCTACAAAATAATTCACAATAGAACAGCGGCGCTGCACGAACGCCGCTGTTCTTGTATATAGTCTTTCACTCGGGGGAGAATCCGCACGCTACAGCCTGCTCTCTGCACTGAGAAAGCTGTCTTCGCGGCTGACGGGCGACGAGTGACTGAAAAACTCTTCCTTGTTTGTGCTGGCTCGTAACTGTCCGCAGGCGGCATCGACATCTAAACCTTTAGAGTAGCGGACGCTGACGGCGATGTGGCGCTCTTCTAAAGCACGAACGAAGCGATCGATCCGTTGGCGATCGGGCCGTTGGTAATCTACTTCCGAAATCGGGTTGTAGGGGATGAGGTTGACGTGGCTTTGGAAGCCCCGCAGGTGTTTCGCCAGTTCTTCAGCGTGTTCGGGGCGATCGTTTAACTCCGCTAAGAGTAAATATTCAAAACTCAGTCGCCGTCCCGTAATTTGGACGTATTCGCGACATTCCGCCAACAAATCCTCGAGGGGATACTGACGCGCACTAGGAATCAGTCGTTCGCGAAGTGTCTGATTCGAGGCGTGGAGACTGACGGCGAGGGTAGCTTGTAACTTGTGCTGGGCAAGACGGCGAATATGACTGGGGATTCCCACCGTCGAGACGGTCATCGATCGCTGTCCGATGCCTACGTCTTCGTTGAGACAACGTAAGGCAGCTAGGACGTTATCGATGTTGAGTAGCGGTTCCCCCATTCCCATAAACACAACATGACTGACGCGGCGATCGAATTCTTCCTGAACCGTCAACACCTGATCGACGATTTCGTGAGTTTCGAGATTGCGGAGAAAGCCCCCTTTTCCCGTGGCACAGAAATCGCACGCCATCGGACAGCCCACTTGAGAAGAAACGCAAACCGTCAACCGCTTTGAAGTCGGCATTCCCACGGTTTCGACGAGGTTTCCGTCGGCGAGTTGCAACAAGTATTTAATCGTTCCGTCGGGTGCGATCGAGCGATGGTGAACGGTCGATCGCCCGAAATCGACCGGTTCGGCATTTTCCCGCCACCGTTTGGGAAATACTGTAATGTCTGAGAGCGATCGCGCGCCTTGGCGATACAACCACTGATAAAGCTGTTTGCCGCGATAGGCCGGTTGTCCCCGATCTTGCACCCAAGCCGTTAACTCCTCGAGAGACGCCCCGAGGCGAGGTGTAGGGGTTCCTTGAGACACTGACTGAGACGCAAGCTGTACCGACATAAATTCCGAGGGGTTCCGAACGTTGAGGCAACACTTCATCGTAACGCAGTTCGCCCAGAGCAATCGCTTTCCCCCATTCTCGCTTCCCGAACCTTTCCTAAAATCGATACAATACTTAACAAAGCGTCTCAGAAAATCGTTTAACAACTTCCTCAGCGGCTATGCAAACAACACCGACACGCGAACTCGATACCGTCCCAGGACAATTTTGGACTTGGCGCGACCACGCCATCTATTACGTCAAAACGGGAAGAAAACATTCCAACCGCCCGCCGTTGCTGTTGGTTCACGGCTTCGGAGCGTCAACGGATCACTGGCGAAAAAACCTGTTGGGGTTGCAAAACGACTTCGAGGTTTGGGCGATCGATCTCTTAGGATTCGGGCGATCGGCAAAACCCGCCTTAGCTTACAGCGGTCAGTTGTGGCGCGACCAACTCCACGACTTCATCACCGAGATTATCGGCGAACCGGTGGTGTTGGCGGGAAATTCCCTCGGCGGTTACGTTTCCCTTTGTGTGGCGTCTCAAAAAACCGAATCGGCGAAAGGCTTGATTCTTCTCAACAGTGCGGGGCCGTTTAGCGACGCTCATCCGCGCCAACCGAATCTGGCGAGTCGCGTCGTGCGTTGGTTTGCGTTGCAAGATTGGGTAGCGTTTCTCATTTTCCAAAATACCCGCCGTCGATCGGTGATTCGTAAAACCTTAGAGCGGGTGTACGTGGATAAAACCGCCATCACCGATCGCCTCGTCGAAGAAATTTACCGTCCCTCGTGCGATCGGGGTGCGGCGAAAGTGTTCGCCTCAGTCTTCAAAACGCCTCGAGGCGCAACAGTTGACGAACTGCTGCAACAACTCCAACATCCCTTGCTGATGCTCTGGGGAGAAGGCGATCCCTGGATAAACGCTCGAAAACGGGGGGCGAAGTTTCGAGAATACTATCCCAGTTTGACGGAATATTATCTCGACGCCGGCCATTGCCCCCACGATGAAATTCCCGATCGCGTCAACGCGTTAATTGCATCTTGGGTATTGCGTTGACAACTCCCGCACCAATTGGCAGCAGAATTCTTCCTTCAACCCTCCACGCGTACCCTAAAATAATGCAAGCCGTGCCACACTCACCGATGCTTTCCGTATCCGACGCCGAACGCCTCATTTTCGACGCCGTTCGTCCCCTCCACCCCGAACACCATACAGAAGTCGTCAACCTCCTCGACGCTACCGGACGTATTCTCGCCGCCTCCGTCAGTAGCAAACTCGACTTTCCCCACTGGGATAACTCGGCGATGGACGGCTACGCCGTGCGTTTTGACGACGTAAAAGCCTGTAGCGACAGCGAACCCACCATTTTAGACGTTATCGAAGAAATTCCCGCCGGAACGCCGCCTCAAAAAACTCTACAACCGGGACAAACCGCCCGCATTCTCACCGGTTCCATGATGCCAGAGGGGGCGGATACAGTAGTGATGCAAGAAAATATCCGTCGAGAAGGTGATTCTGTGGCGGTTCTCGTTCCCCCGGAAAAACCCGGTCAGTTCGTTCGCCGTTGCGGAAGCTTCTACCAGGCGGGAAATCCTCTTATTGAAGGTGGCGTCCGATTGCAAGCCGCCGATATTGCTGTTTTAGCCGCCGCACAAGTAACAAAAGTGCGCGTGTTTCGCAAACCCCGCGTCGCTATCCTCTCCACGGGAAGCGAGTTAGTCTCCCCGGAAGACCATCTTCAACCGGGTCAAATTGTTGACTCGAATCAATATGCTCTC
Source organism: Geitlerinema sp. CS-897 (assembly GCF_028368005.1). Classification (NCBI taxonomy): domain Bacteria; kingdom Bacillati; phylum Cyanobacteriota; class Cyanophyceae; order Geitlerinematales; family Geitlerinemataceae; genus Geitlerinema; species Geitlerinema sp. CS-897. The sequence continues at coordinate 3,645 of NZ_JAQNCQ010000170.1, forward strand.
GCGTCGTTTTTGGCGGCGTTGGGAATGGAACCCCTGCGGGTGGGAATTGTGGAAGACAACCCTGCAACGCTGAAATATTCAATCGCCGAGGCGTTGAATTGGGGTGACGTGGTGGTTTCGACGGGTGGCGTGTCGGTGGGCGATTACGACTATATCGATCGCATTTTAGAACAGTTAGGGGGCGATTTATTGGTGCGATCGGTAGCCATCAAACCGGGAAAACCGCTGACGTTCGCGCAGTTTCCCAAGCAACACGCTCTCTATTTCGGTTTACCGGGAAATCCGGTTTCGGCGTTGGTGAGTTGTTGGCGGTTCGTCAAACCTGCCCTGTTGAAATTGGCGGGGTTGCATCGGGGATGGGAACCGGTTTTTGTGAACGCGAAAACGCGAGTTGAGTTGCGTTCGGGAGACGGACGGGAAACCTATCTTTGGGGTCAGTTGTTGGCGACGGAAACGGGGTTGGAATTCGAGATTCCAGGAGGAAGTTTTAGTTCGGGAAATTTGATTAATTTAATGCAGACAAACGGCTGTGCGAGGCTTCCTGTGGGAACGAAACGAGTTGAAATAGGCGAAACAGTTTCGGTGTTGTGGGTAGATACGCCCGTTTCCCGTTTGGGGTGAATGGCTCGGTCGTGGCAATCTTAAATAGGTAAACTGCGGACAAAAAGGAAATAGGGAACGGGAAACGGGAAACGGGGAACGGAGGGTTTATCTCAACTTTTGTAAAAATATGAGTCTGGAGTAGGTTGGACTTCGGCAACGCTGCCGTCCATAGGTGGAGCGATGGTGAAACCCAACAACAGCTCAATTCAGTGCAGAGACTCCGATCTGATAAATTTACATTTTTGAGATGCACTCTGTCTATTTTATTAAATTTATTTTCTACTAAAATAGAAGAAATCGAGCAACATTGTTAACTCTCGTAATATCCCCAACTTGAGGACTAACGTTGTGATCTCGACTTTAGCGATCGAACGGCTGACGCTGTACGACTTAGAAGAACGCTTTAATTTGCAAGAAGAATGCGATCCGGCGTTTTTTTCGCAATAGCAGGGAATGCAACCCCAGTTGTCAGATTCCGAACGAGAACGTTTGGCGAGAATTTGCGTCGGATATGCCAACTTAGAACGACGCGGACTGTTAGAGAAAACCGTCGAACTGCTGGTGTTAGCGCCGCTTTTAGACTTAGCTGGATTTTTTCTCCCACCGTTTTACATCGAAACCGAAAAACCCGTTCGCGTGACAGCCACCGACGGAAGCATGACGATTAGCGGACGCTTAGACGTTCTCGTGGTGTGCGATCGCCTGTGGATTTTAGTTAGGGCTTGCTGAATAAGTCTCCAGAGCGAATTCTGATGCCGTACAGCTTGCCCAATGGTCGTTTTGGACTCTAGCTTCCCAATTGAATCGGTAATCGCCGACGAAAATCCAAGGTTTTTGAGCTTCTCGATCGGAAA
>NZ_JAQNCQ010000171.1:0-7641 GCF_028368005.1 Geitlerinema sp. CS-897
AGCGTGAGCTTGAATTTGGCGACGTTTTTCAGCATCCATGAGCTAGACTTGATTCCGACTTGGGCAACTCCTTTTAGCTTAACTCCTTTCTCTCGAACGGCTCTAAGTATTCTTACTCATTGCATAATTGGGATGCACCCGGTTGGACGGTTGGACTTCGGCAACGCTGCCGTCCATGAGTGGAGCGATCGCAAAAAACAACGACAGCTTAATTCAGTGTAGGGACTCCGAATCTGATAAATTTACATCGCCAATTCAAGTTTGAAATGCACCTTTCAGTCAATTCATAAAAAATGATTCAAAAAACAAATAAAAAAACAATTTTATTTTATTTGTTGCTGGTTATCATTGCTTTAGTGATGTTATTTCCAGTGCTATGGTTGTTGAGTACATCACTCAAATCGCCCCAGGAAAATATTTTTCAGTTCCCCCCGCAATGGCTTCCCACAGAACCAACATTTGATAATTTTAGAACCGTTTGGCAGGCGCAACCCTTCGGACGCTATCTATTGAATAGTACTGTTATTGCTGTTTTTACAGTTATTTTCAACTTACTATTTTGTTCTCTAGCAGCTTATCCTTTGGCGAGATTAGATTTTAAAGGAAAAGATTTTATTTTTGCCAGCATCGTCGCCACCATTATGATTCCCTTTCAAATCGTCATGGTTCCGCTCTACGTTTTGACGATTCAATTAGGTTTAAAAAACACCTATTTTGGCGTTATGTTTCCCTATTTAGCCGGAGCTTTTGGGATTTTCCTATTAAGACAAGCCTTTTCCGGCGTGCCGAAAGAACTTGAAGAAGCTGCCCGAATGGACGGCTGTTCTGAATTAGGAATTTGGTGGTTTGTCATGGTTCCCGCCGTGCGTCCGGCGTTGGTGACGTTGGCGATTTTTACCTTTATCGGGTCTTGGGGCGATTTTCTTTGGCCGTTAATCGTCCTCGATCGCCCAGAATTTTACACCCTTCCCCTCGGTGTGGCGAGATTGGCGGGAACCTTTTCTCTCGATTGGCGGTTAATCGCAGCCGGTTCGATAATTTCGATCGCCCCAGTTTTGCTACTGTTCGCCTTCGTGCAACGCTACGTCATTTCCTCCAATATTGGCAGCGGGATCAAACAGTGAACGGGGAAGAGGGAACGGGGAAGAGGGAACAGTTACCGCATCACGCAGCTTTAACTTCTCAGTGGTGCAGAAAACTTTTCGAGATCGGGGATTGACAAAACAAATAAAATCTGTATTAGAAGTCAAACCAGATCCCCGGCATCTCCAAGATGCCGGGGATCTCCGGCAACCATTTACCGATCTGGGATTTTGCGACCAACCCTTTAATACAGCGATATCTTTTCTAACAAAGGTTTCAGGACTTTTCTGCACCACTAAGGCTTTTACTTATCCCCTCTTCACCCCATCACGGATTCTCAACCACCAACGGAACGGCCACGTCCAAAACCGCCGTCGTTTCGTTAGGCGACGATGACGCCGCCCCGATTCCGCGAATCGAGTTCAAGAGGGCGAGACTGTCTGGCGTGACGATTTCGTTGGCTTGGAGAGTGCGGGGATCGACGAGCTGTAACATTTGCAGAACGTTGACGTACAAATAGCCTTCTCGGTTCTCGGGAAGCTGTTGTTGGATTTCTAGAAACGTTTCGTTTTGGGATAGAGGAGTTTCCGGCGGTGTCACGATCGCATCGACAATAGGACCGCCCAAGGCGATCGCCAAGGCGCGATCGTCGAGCCACCCATAACCGACGACCGTTTCCGGTTTCACACCAAAAAACGGAACGTTCCACTCTGTCACCGTCACGTTGTTAGCTTGTCGAGAATCGAAGGACATCGGGAGCGGGAGATTCCGTTGCAAAATCGATCCCAACTTATCCATCGTCGCCTCAGCCGTTTTGCGATCGCTAGTTTCGACGACGATCGCCCCACCGAATCCGAGAGAGGCCAAAATCCCCTTTTCCGAAGGAATCAACCCGAACCCAAAGTCACCATCCATCACGCCGAACACCTCGCGATCGATATCCAAGCCGAAACTCGACGACGCCTCGCGAACGGTCGAGACGAACGTTTCTCCTTCTGGCGTCGCCGATGCGGTATCGACAAACTGCGTCCACGAGCGATCGAGATCGCGACCTTCGGCTAACATCAACGTATTGTTGGGAAACCGCCGGGCCATCGTCCCCGATACTGACTCCAAAGACAGTTGAGGTCGATCGGCATCGAGGCGAACCATCACCCGACCGTGCAATCCCGTATCGGTGACGCCAACGCCCATCACCAAAGACTGGACCGCAGTTATCGGCAGTTGCTCCGTCCATTCCGTTCGGGCGAAATCTTGCAACGCTTCCAAGTCCGCGACGTAAACGCGGGCGAGAGGATCGTCTAAATTGATGCCCTGGCGCAACAATTTCGCCATTCCCGGTAACTTTGCAAACGAAGGTTCGCCGCGAAACGTATCGATCGAGGCTTTCACCAAATCTAAATCGTCAGAAATGGTCAAATAGTCTCCCAACACGGCCACGCTGTAAGACGAACCGCCCGGTTCCGTAATGCGAGAAATCGTCGTACCGCGATAATCGATATCCTCTAACTGCGTTCCTTCTTGTGCCTTGACGCGGTTCGCAAATCCCAACGCCTGTAACTTGTCCTTAATCCCCACCACCGTTAACAGTTCCGAGGACTCGCCCCCCGAGGCTTCGTCGGGAACCACCGCGATCGCCAAACTTCCCACCCAAGGTTTGAGATCGCGATTGAAATCGAGTTGCGTTCCCTCGAAAATTTCCTGTTGCCACGAGTCGATGGCTTGCCTCACGACGGCTTTCGCTTCGGACGTTCCGAACTGCTGCAACTTTCCCCAAGGGCGATCGTCGAGGGTTACGTAAGCGGTCATCACTGCCTCGTCGGGAATCGCTTCGGCACTGGCAAGCGGGGTCAAATGGCGGCCGCTACGCTCTCGAAGAATCCAGTACGCCGTCGCTCCCGTGGCTACGAGAACCATCGCCGCGATCGCGATCGAATATCCCAAACAGCCTTTTTTCTTAGAGGATTCCGTCATGAATGTAACGTCACGTGAAGAGTGAATCGAACGAATCAACTGAGAGTTCGAGCGAAATGACTGGGGAAGATCTCTCAACTTCCCCTAGCGATCGCCTCGCTTCAAGCTCGCTCTTTCGCTAGGATAACGTTCGTGGCTTCCTAATTGATTCGCCCCGACACCTAAGACTATGCCGAACGTTAAATTCGCCTGGGATAACAACGAGACCAATCGCTTCGAGTTACCGGGGGCGCGTCCCCACTATACGCCCGATCGCCCAGGACAAGTCGAACATATCTCGCTCGACCTCCACCTCAATTTTTCAAAGCAGCGGTTTACGGGTACCTGTCAAATTCGCCTCAATCCCGTTCGCGACGGGATCGATCGTCTCACCCTCGATGCAGTCGGACTCGCGATCGAAGAGGTTCTCGCCGATGGGGAACCGCAACCGTTCGACAGCGACGGCGAACAGCTCGCTATTCGTCTCGACACCCCCACCGTTGCCGATCGCCCCGTCCTCCTCGAGATTCGCTACCGCGTCGATCGCCCCCGTCGCGGCCTCTACTTCGTCGGTCCTACGGACAACGAACCGGACAAACCCGTTCAAGTTTGGACACAGGGGGAAGACGAGGATTCCCGCTTCTGGTTTCCCTGCTTCGACTACCCCGGACAACTGGCGACCTCGGAAATTCGCGTCCGGGTTCCCAAAGACTTTCTCGCCATTTCCAACGGCGAACTCGTTTCGGCAGACCTCGACGGCGACGAGAAAATCTACCACTGGAAACAAGATCGGGTTCACCCGACGTACTTGATGACCCTAGCTGTGGGACGGTTCGCCGAAATTCGCGATGAGTGGAACGGAAAACCCATGACCTACTACGTCGAACGCGATCGCCTCGACGACGCCAAGCGTAGCATGGGAAAAACCCCGCGCATGGTGGACTATTTCAGCAAAGCCTTCGGGTATGCTTATCCGTTTCCTAAATACGCGCAAGTTTGCGTGGCAGACTTTATTTTCGGGGGCATGGAAAACACCTCCGCCACGCTGCTGACCGATCGCTGTTTGCTCGACGAACGGGCGGCGATCGACAACGATCGCACTGAAAGCCTCGTCGCCCACGAACTGGCTCACCAGTGGTTTGGCGATTTAGTCGTCATCAAACATTGGTCTCACGCCTGGATTAAGGAAGGAATGGCGTCTTACGCCGAGGTGTTGTGGACGGAATACGAATACGGCCTCGACGACGGGGCGTACTATCTCCTCAACGAAGCTCGCAGCTACCTCAGTGAAGACAAAACTCGCTATCGCCGTCCCATCGTCACCAACGTTTATCGCGAAGCCATCGAACTCTACGACAGCCACCTGTACGAGAAAGGAGCGTGCGTCTATCACATGATTCGGGCGGAGTTGGGCGACGAGTTGTTTTTTAAGGCGATCGCAACCTTTGTCAACGACAACGCCCACGCCACCGTCGAAACGGTCGATCTGTTGCGGGCGATCGACAAAGCCACCGGACGCAACTTACAGTCTCTCTTCGACAGCTACGTTTTCCGAGGCGGACATCCCGATTTCCAAGTCAGCTATTCCTGGGACGGCGATCGCAACATCGCTAAAGTTACCGTCAAACAAACTCAGGCCAAATCGGGAAATACCATTTACGATCGCGATCTTTTCGAGTTGCAAGTTCCCATCGCCTTCGGCAGCGAAAACGGCATCGTCCAACGGTTCGCCGTGCGAGTCAACGAAGCCGAACAGAGCTTCTTTTTCGCCTTACCGGAAAAACCTGTTTTTGTGAGTTTCGACGCGGGAAACAACATCCTCAAAACTGTCAAACTTAAATATCCCACGCCCGAACTCGTCGCTCAGCTCAAATACGATCCCGACCCGATTTCGCGGATTTACGCGGCGGAAGCGTTGGCGAAAGTGGGAAGTTTGGAGGCGGTCGCGGCGTTGTCGAATGCGTTGCAGTCCGACGAGTTTTGGGGCGTGCGCGTCGAAGTCGCCAAGCAGTTGGCGAGCGTCAATTTAGATCGGGCGTTCGACGAGTTGCTTAAGGGTTTAGAAGATAAAGACGCTCGAGTTCGTCGTGCAGTTATCGACGGGTTGAGTAAAATTAAAACCCGCGCCAGTTACAAAGCGGTGAAGTCGGTGTTGAAGAAAGGGGACGCCAGTTATTACGTCGAAGCCTCGGCGGCCAAAGCCTTGGGTGCGATCGCCGCCAACCATCCCGACTCTAAACCGAAGGCTGAAAAAGCCATCGATCGCCTGAAGTGGGTGTTGGAAACCAAAGCGGGATGGAACGAGGTCGTCCGCTGTGGTGCGATCGCCGGATTGAGTCAGTTTACGACTTCTGAGGCTGCGGTTAATTTAATTTTGGATTATACTCAGCCCTCGGTTCCGCAGGCGTTGCGCTTGGCCGCCATTCGTGCTTTGGGGCCGGTGTCGGCCGGTCAGTCTCCGGCGGATCTCGAACGCATTTTAGCGCGGCTCGATCGCCTGGCCGGAGAAGAGTTTTTCTTGACGCAGCGATCGGTCGTGGTCGCGTTAGGGACGATGGAAACTCCTAAAGCCGTGGAGATTTTGAGCGCGATCGCCGAACGCACCGCCGACGGACGCATTACTCGGGTCGCCGAAGAAGCCGTCGAGAAGGTTCGGAAAAACATCGGATCGGACAAAGCCGTTAAGGAATTGCGTCGCGATCTCGAGAAAATGAAAAAACTCAACCGCGAACTCTTGAGTCGCCTCGAGGCGTTGGAAGCCAAGACCGATGCTTAATCGAGAGATTAGGGGATACGGGAGGTTTCACGACACGAACGGCTCGATCGACAAGGGTAGCGAGGTTGCAACTGTTTGAAACCCGTTCTTTTCGGGCAAGACTCCGCTAGCGTCTTGGTTTTTAGCGCGATCGCAGTTCTTCGAGTTTCGCCCGGACTGCTTGCATATCTTGCCACATCAACCATTTGGGTTTACCTTTTTCCCGAGAAGGGTTTCGCAACAAATAGGCGGGGTGGAAAATTGGCATACACAACCGCTTTTCCCACTCGAACCACTGACCGCGAATTTTGGTAATTCCCCGTTTTTCGTTGAGAACAGATTTGACCGCCACGGCTCCGGTTAACAGGACGATCTTCGGATCGACGAGGCGGATCTGTTCGAGTAAGTACGGCTTGCAGGCTTCGATTTCGTCGGGGTTGGGGTTGCGGTTCTTCGGCGGACGACATTTGACGACGTTGCAGATGTAAATATCGTCTTCGCTACTCAAATTGACGGAGGCGAAAATCTTTTCGAGGAGTTCTCCCGATCGCCCCACGAACGGCAATCCCTTTTCGTCTTCGTGTTGTCCGGGGCCTTCTCCGATAACGACGATATCGGCGGCGGGATTGCCCCGACTGACGACGGCGTGAGTGCGCGTCGCGGCCAAGCCGCACCGCTGACACTGGTTGCAGTGATTTGCTAAGGCGTCGAGGTCGGGGTAGGTTCCTTGGGGAACGGGTACGCTGGCATCGGTAGGTATGGCGTTGAAGGAGGTCGTTGGGGGTTCGGGGTCGCCTCCAAACAGGCTCAGTTGTTCTTCGTTAGACATCGCAAAACCGCGCGCTTGACAGGGTCGATCCTATCGCGTTCTCGGGGAGTCAGTCAGGGGTGGCGGTGAATTCACCGGGGCAGGCGATCGCCTGCGAGCGTTTTTCTCGAATTTGCTTTATCCTTAAAGGCAACGCCACTTTCGAGGTGGGAAAGTCTCGAGATGGCGATCGGTTTTGTTGAAAACGATGAATCGCTCGAACGCGCTTTTCGATTTGACTTGAGGGTTAGACGAGGAACGGTACGATGACGAGAATTTCAAGATTGGTTTGGGAAACCCTTTCCTTGGCGAGTCAGGAGCATCCACCTCGTTTTGTGGAACTGGTGATGTTGTCTTTGGCTGGCGTGATGCTTGTTTTGTGGGTGTTCGACGAGCGATGGCCGTATTTAGTTCTTAGTGCGAGTTACGTTCTCGGTTCGGCGGCGTCGATTTGGGTTCGAGAGTTGATTTCTCCCCATCGGGGCGATCGCAAGGTTCGTCTGTTGCAAGCGACTGCGATGTTAAGCCTCACGGGATTTCTCATGCTCTTGAGCTTGCAAGAAGTTTGAGCGTGGAGATTCGAGCGTTAACGGCAGCGGTGTTGAGGGCGATCGCGTTTGCAGTCAAGATCGTCAACTTTTTGGGTTTTTCTCTACAACAAACCTCCAAAATTTGCATTTTAAAAAGGTGATTTTACTCGATATAGCAACCCTAAGTCAGTTGTGTAACAAAATCGGGAATAGGGAATCGGATCTTTTCTGGTGTTTTAATTTTTGACGACTCATTTGGGACTGTTATAATTTGTTCGACATTTAAATCACAGTTCGCTAAAGTCAAACACCTATTACAGCAGAATTTAAAGAGTTCAAAATATGAAGTAATACGGAATCTGTGTCCGACAAGCTAGTGCAGCGTCAAAACTTAATTTTAGGGTAGACCGAGGCCAGCTTGCAGCGTGCGTCCTCTACCTTCATCTGCCAGTCAACCCCGCGCTGGGAATGGTTAATGTCGCTCGACCAAGCAGCGGTTTCCGCTCGTAACT
>NZ_JAQNCQ010000172.1:0-8054 GCF_028368005.1 Geitlerinema sp. CS-897
AACGTCTTAACGTCGATGGTGATACTCCTTTGATTTTTGCGGCTTCGGAAATGCTAAACTTACTCATGATTTGATGATAGCTTAAACATTGAGTGAGTTTAAACAATTTTAGTGAGAAATTTAAACTCTGTCCCCAGCCCCCACTTCGGAAATCACCACATTTTAGTTGACAAAATTGCATAAATGTGGTAACAGGCAGTTAGCTTAGCTCCTCTTCAGCATTCTCCTCGCGAGAGTCAGACACCTCATCGCGATGGGCAAAGTTTTTTAATTTCGAGTGAAGTTGAGAACTATCTAGCGACGGCGTAAAGCGATCGATTTGAGGCTGAGGCGTCAGAGAGGGGGCTTTCTCTTCAGGTTGGTCTGCGGTCTCGACTTCTTCAGCCGTGGGAATCTCGGGAACCTCTTCTAGAGGGGGGGCGGGCATTCCGGGGAGGCGATCGCACACCAAGCGCTCGAATTCGTAACTGTAATGTTGAAACGGACTCTCCCGCCGCAGCCACAGTTGCAGTAAGTGTTCGACGGAAATTCCTTTATAACGCCCTTGATAGAGGGCTTCTAACACCGACAAGCGCAGCCAAGCAGCCGGAACGCCGCCGAGCCAGCGATCGACGAACTCCTCGGCGGTTTCCTCCCCGAGGTCGAAACTGTAGTACTTCAATAAAGCAATCGCCTCGATCGCCGCTGTATCGCGCGTCATATTGTTCCAAAGACGATGTACGATTTCCCGAGAGATCGCGCACCCCACGCACGTTCGATATTATCTTACGCAGCGCAGTCCACCCATAACTTCACAGGTTTCCGTATCGCTAAACGCCCCCGTGTTGCCGTTCCAGTCGAAATCGCTAATCCGAAACGTCAGCGAGCCGATTTCCCGTTCCGGGTTGACCAATAACGTAATACCGTGCGTGCGGCGACTGTACTCCAGTACTAAATTCGTACTGAAGTTTTCGCCCGAATCCAGGTTCACCGAGGCTTGAACCCCGAAGCGGAACGGTCCGACGAGCTGTTGAGTAAAGCCAAACCGCAACACGCGGCGATCGGCGGTGCGATCGAAGAAAAAGGGCGACTCGCCTTCTTGCAATGTTTCCGAATACTCGAGGTTAAATGCCGTGTAATCGAGGAAATTTCGCGAAAAATGCCCGAACTGCGCCTCGAATCCCGCCGTTCCTCGTAACGAAATCTCTGAATCGCCGTTGCTGTAAAAACTGCCGATCCCTCGCCCTCCTAAATAAAAGCGCACGAAAGGAACCACGGGAATCGGAGAAAACCGCAACCCTTCCTCAGCCGTGGCCGGAAGTGCTTCGCCCTGCCACAGTGTAAAACCGCGACGCGCCACGAAACTGCCTTGAAATCGCGTCAAGGTCGCCCGGTTGTTGTCTCGAATCGGCTCGAGTAAGTCTAAATCGTCCGTATCCGCCTCGACTCGGTTCACTCCTAACTGATATTCGAGATTGATGCCCGTTCGTCCTAATATCAACCGAGGCGATGTCAAAACGGCACCGATGCTACTGTGAACGGTTTGAAAGCCGAGAGAACCGTTAAACAGACGGTTGCGGAAACTGTACTCGCCTGTCAGGGTGTGGTTGGCGACTTTTTGGGACAAGCGGACGCTGGCTCGTAGGTCGTCGTCGGCGTCGAAATTGCCGAAATCCAAACTCGTGAGACTTCCTTCGGCTCGCAAGGTCGTCGTCGGCGAGAGGAGCGACTGGAGGCGAAACAGACTGCCGAACTGGTCTAAGTTTAGTAAATCCCGCTCGTCGTACCCCTGCTGCACGAAATATTGAGGGGCGACGCGCAGGGAGAAACGAGGGGTGTCGATGACGGTAAAGGAACGCTGAATAAAGAAACCGCCGCGATCTTCGCGATCGAATCCGAATTCTAAAAACGGTTGCTGGCGTTCCCGGCGATCGATAACGTAACGGCGCTTGAGAATGGGAAGGGAAAACCCGCCGTCGAACACCAAACGAGGACGACTCAACAGCAACTCGTCTCGGAGGGGATCGATCGGCGTCAGCGTGGCGCGATCGGCTCGGATTTCTAATTCGGGCGGTGAAAACGGATCGTTGGTGATGCGAACTTCCGTTCCAACCCAACCGTCGGGGGTAAATTCGACCTGTTCGGCCTCGAAGCGGAAGCTGTTGATGGTTCCCCCGCCTTCGGCGTCTTGGTAGCCGCGGCCGGCACCGACACCGATTTGGACTTCTCCCCCGCGAGCGACGTTGAGAGGCTGTTCTCGGGCAATACGATCGCTCTGGGGGGCGTCAGACAGCCCTCGCGCGGCGATATCGACTGGTAATAGGGTATTGACTGACGGTACGGCGGTCGGGGCGTTTTGGGGCGTCGCGGTCTGTACTCGCGTCAAACTGCTGATTTCCCCTCGCGCCTGGTCGATGGTTCCGATTTCTTGAACGAAGTTGTAGCGAAATAACTCGCCGCGCAAGACCTGTCCGGGTTGCGTTAGGGCGACGTTTCCTTCGGCTCGAGCCATGCGCGTGAGTAAGTTGACTTGCAGCCAGTCGGCATCGATGACGGCGTCTCGGTAGCGCATGACCACGTTTCCCGTCGCCGTGAAAATTTGGCGATCGTCATCGAATTCTTGATAGTCTGCGGTTACTTCGATGGGGGTTTCGAGTTCGAGGGGTTCTTGCAAACTCGAACCGTCTACTGTTGGGGCGTTGGGTTGTTTGTCTGGGGAGGTGTCGTCCGTTACGCGATCGCCGTTTTCGATCTCGTCAAGTTCGGAATCTTCGAGTTCGCGATCGCCGTTTTCGATCTCGTCAAGTTCGGAATCTTCGAGTTCGGAATCTTCGTCGAGTTCGGAATCTCCGTCGAGTTCGGAATCTTCAATTTCGCGATCGGGAACCCGTTCTTCAAACTCGATCGCGGGAAAAGAGGCCGGTTCGTCGCGGGGCGTAACACTATCTTCAGTCGATTCCATCGCCGACAACACCGCCGATTTATCGGATAAGCGTCGCGGTGGCAGCAGTTCGTTCGCACTCGGTTCGGCCCAACTCACCTCGGGGGCGAGGGGATCGGGGCGAACACCCGACCACGGATCGATCGTCTCTGGCTGGCTTACAGACAGCGGTTGACCGGTTTCCGGCGAGTCGATCGCGCGATCGCTGCGATGCGAGGAAAACTCAAACTCGGGTTCCGCCAATTGCTTCGACGGAACCACCTTCACGATCGGCGGCGGTTCGGGAGGCTGCACCGGGTAGGTCATCGTTTAAGGGAATAGGAGCGACGGATAAGGTGAGACGAGATGCGATCGAGCATGGTACTCGCCACCGACCCCACATAGCAAGCGGGGGTACGGCAAACCGCCCCCCGCCTAGTTTTCGTTCGAGTGGTGCCGAATTCGACGTTACTCGAAATCCCGACGACCGGGGTTCCGAGACGGGTCGTTAGACAAAAATCCGAAGATAAACAGCAGGACGAAAAAGGCAACAACGATGTAAACGGTGATTTTAAGGGCTAACATTCTCGATTACTCCAGTCTGTTGAAAAAAAGCTTCAATTTGTCTGCCACGGTCGCAGGCGATCGCGATCGCAAAACCCAACTGACTCAATATTCTGGCATTTTATCCCAGCAAATCAAAGACGATTTCGGGAAATCTTCTAACCCGGCGATCGAAGGGTTTCGCTTGGCAAGCCCTTCGCTTGACCGTACGAGCGACAGTTGAGTCTTTTCGATTCTACCATTATCTCTACTCCCTTTCTGACGGGGGATCGGTAGAATGCGACTGAAACCTTTCTCGTTGCGATACGATGCATGAAGGGTCTTGTGAAGAGATCGAACTAAGGGTCAATCTATGTCGCGTCCCGTTCTTTACGTTGCCGTTACCAACCACGGTTTCGGTCATGCCGTCCGTGTTGCTTCCGTCGTCGCTGAAATCCAACGCCTCAACCCGGACGTTCTCGTGGCGATGGTGACGACTGCCCCTCGCTGGTTGCTCGAATCCTACATCGAAGGAGACTTTCTCTACCGCCCTCGCGCCCTCGACGTGGGGGTCGTTCAATCCGACAGCCTCAACATCGACCGAGACGCCACCCTCGAAAAACTACAGGACATCCGACGCCGCCAAAACGACCTTATCGCCGCTGAAGTCAACTTCATCCGCCTCAACAACGTCAAACTCGTTCTTGCCGACATTCCCCCTCTCGCCGCCAAAATCGCTCGGGTTGCAGGAGTTCCGGGGTGGATGATGAGTAACTTCGGTTGGGATTTCATTTATCGCGACTGGGGGGGCGAATTCCTCGAGATTGCCGACTGGATTCGCGAATGTTTTCAGCAGTGCGATCGCCTGTTTCGCCTCCCGATGCACGAACCCCTTGCCGCCTTTCCCCACGTTACCGACACGGGACTCACTGGCGGAACTCCCCGCTACAGCATCGACGAACTCCAGCAGTTACTCGGAATTACCGCACCGCGCGATCGCACGGCATTACTGAGTTTCGGCGGTTTGGGACTGCAAAAAATTCCCTACCGCGTCCTCGAACATTTTCCCGACTGGCTGTTTCTCACGTTCGACACCAACGCCCCGGATTTACCGAATCTCGTCAAACTGCTCGATATCGAACGTCGGATGGAGCGATCGCAGCGGATTCGTCCGGTGGATGTCATGCCTCTGTGCGATCGCGTCGTCTCTAAACCCGGTTTCAGCACCTTCGCCGAAGCCATGCGCCTCGAGGTTCCAGTCGTCTCCCTGACTCGCGAAGGATTCGCCGAAGCGCAACTGCTTCTCGACGGTTTACAAAACTGCGCCCCCCATCAAATTATCTCTCACGAGGAATTTCTCGCTGGGAACTGGGACTTTTTACGACAGCCCCTCGAACCGCCCAAAACTCCACATCGCTTTGCCAAAGACGGCAACGAAGCGATTGCCCGTGCGGTTGTTGAATATTTCGAGAAACCGGCATAACCTTAAAACAAGTCCAAACTTAGCCGAACCCTGAAATCATCATGCCAACTGTCACTCAACATTATCAAAAGTCTCTACGCATCCAAACTTCTGGAAAATCTCTACAAAAAATCACCTCACAAGTTCAAAATATCGTTAAAGAATCGGGAATCGAAACAGGGCTGTGTACCTTGTTCTTACGCCATACTTCAGCAAGTTTGATTATCCAAGAAAACGCCGATCCCGATGTTTTGCGAGATTTAGAAAACTTTTTCTCGAAACTGGTTCCTGAAAGCGGACATTACATTCACAGCACTGAAGGCCCTGACGATATGCCCGCCCACATCCGCACGGCGATTACTCACACTTCCGAACAAATTCCAGTTTCTAGAGGGCGTTTAGTTTTAGGAACTTGGCAGGGCATTTACATTTGGGAACATCGCAGCTTTTCTCACGCTCGCGAACTCGTGGTTCATATTAGTGGGAGTTAGATAAATTCTTAGATGTAGTAGTGTGGGCTATGCCTACCTTTTTTACAGGCGTTTCTCGATGTAAATTCAACGGATTGGAGATCTTTCATGCCAAATTTTTTATCGAACAATATTATGTTTTTTTTTTGCACTTCCAAAGTATAGCAATCCTAAATCAGTTGCGAAATCTCAGACCTGTCAAACCCCGCCCCGCGTCTTACAGGCTTCCAGCCTGTGATTCTTTCCGGCTCTTCCGATTTTGTTATGCAAGAAATCGCTGAAACCCTTGCAGGGCAGGAGTTTTTGCTAAACTGTATAAAAATGCCGCTCAAATCGCGAAATTCCTTTCCAGATATAGGCTACAAGCATTTACCCTACACACCAAGGTCGGAAGAGCCTTCTTTTCCGTAAGTCAATTGGGATTGCTAAAAATTTTTATTCCTGACTTTCTTCACTTTCTTCTTCTGATGCTGCTTTACGACTTTCACCACTTTCTTCTAAACCCAACCAACTTTTAACTCGCTCCCAGAATGTCGTCGGACGACCTCGATGATGTTTGTACTGCTTTTCTAAATAACGAGTTTTACGTTTGTCTAGAGGAGTGGGGTGACTCAATCGTGTTTTTGAGAGCTTATCTTCAGTAAAAAATTTAGGTTTGAGTTCGTTTGGTTCGGTTTTATCGTTCCAACCAGAAACCGTAATGCTTCCCGCAATTCCACCGGCGATCGCTAACACAATACTCAATAACGGATCGTATCCCAGCAGCAGAAAAATGATGAGAAACGCCGAACCAAACTGAATTGCGAGAGTTAAATCGTGTTTTGACATTATTATTTCTTGAGCTTCAATTTTGTTAAGAAAAATATAGATCGATATATTTATATTTTTTATTTATTTCAAATTATGTATTTTTTTTGAGATACGACAATATTTTGTGAGAGTGTTAAATATTCCTTAAAAATCGTGCATAACTTTTGAAGCTCGAGCTAAGCTCGCTGTATCAAACTTCACAATTTCAGGAGCATTAAGATGGACGAAGGTACAATTGGAGAAATTCGGTTATTTGCAGGTAACTTTGCACCAAGAAATTGGGCATTTTGCAACGGGCAAGTGTTAGAAATTGAAAAAAACGTAGCACTGTATACTATTCTTGGAAGCAAGTACGGTGGTGATGGGCGAACGACTTTTGCTCTGCCGAAGATTGCTCCAGTTCTGGGAGCAGAAACCGGAGCAACTTACGACGATCTCAACTATATTATCTGTCTGAACGGATTGTATCCCTCACGTCCTTATTAAGAGTTTAAGCTCAGATTAAAAATCGATCGAATCCTCGAAACCTCCCAGGAATTCCCAAACCTGGGAGGTTCACATAGCGTGTGCATTCGTGTGCATTTCAGAAATGTAATGAGTAAAAATACTGATAGTCATGCACAGTGATGATGACGAGCGCGGATTGAAGCATTATAATGATAAACGAAGTACCAAATCGCGCCCACGTGATTTTCTAACTTTTTAGAAAAAGATAAGGTTTTACGAACGAGTTGAGATACACGCTGACGAAGAGTATTGTTGAATCTTTCAATATAACGGGTTTTTCCCGAATCCTTTTCAACAGCTTTATGTCGTTTGCTAGGTAAAACAGTTTGATAAGATTCCCAAAGATCGGTATAGCCGGTAGCACATTGACGATAAACAGGAGGCAAAAATTCCCATGATTTTCGTGCCGCTTCTCGATCTCGCGCACCAATATAGACACCAACAATTTCGCGCGTCTCAGCATTTAAAGCCAGCCAAACTCACTGCTTGACTGGCTTGCGGCCGACGAAAGACCAGAGTTCATCCATTTGAACGATTAATTTCCCCTTTTTTGGCATCACCTCAACTTTTCGAGGGACTTGCGCTAACTTCTTGTTTACGTAGTCTTGAAGATGTCGCATAGAAATTCTGGTGACCCGAGCAATACCGGATAACGAGATTTTCTCAAGAAGAAGTCGAGAGAACTCCGTTCCGCTTCGCGAACGACCAATTCCCAGGTTTCTTCAGAAATATGTTGGTATTGATATCCTTCAACATACTGACGACCACAATCTTTATATTTAAATCTCTGCTTTCCATAATAGATGTGGCCATTTTTGACGTAATGTTCACTTCCGCATTGAGGACAAATTATAAGCACAAACCACAAAAAATTTTTTCATAATTACTGTATAATACCATCAAAATACTCAATTCAATAAATTGGTAAAAAGACTCAAGAAAATCAGAGTGCCGAAGAGAGATAATAGAGTAATAGTAGCACCTTCAGAAAAATGAACGAGAAAACTCGAGCTAAACTACAAAAACACGTTGAAGAGATTGCGAAAATCTTGCACGCCGAAGTTGAACCCAACGAACTTAAGAGTTTAGAAGGGATAGAAAAGAGTGTAAGAAACTTAACTCCAGAGTATGTGATGCCAGAGATTGGTATTTTTTTCTCAAAGAAGAAACTCAAGCCGAAGCAGGGCGAAGCCGCTCGCTAATCAGCATTTTAGAAAATTTAAGGCTCTTCCGACCTTGGTGTGTAGGGTAAATGCTTGTAGCCTATATCTGGAAAGGAATTTCGCGATTTGAGCTAACTTTTTATACAGTTTAACAAAAACTCTTGCCCTGTAAGGGTTTCAGCGATTTCTTGCATAGTAAG
>NZ_JAQNCQ010000173.1:0-15993 GCF_028368005.1 Geitlerinema sp. CS-897
CTCGAGGTCAATCCCGACGATGACGAAGCCTGGTACAACCGAGGCTACGCTCTGGACGAACTCGGTCGCACCGAAGAAGCCGTAGCCAGTTACGATCGCGCTCTCGAGGTCAATCCCGACCAAGACCTAGCCTGGAACAACCGAGGCTACGCTTTAGGAAAACTGGGGTGCTACGAAGAAGCTTTGAAAAGTTACGATCGCGCTCTCGAGGTCAATCCCGACCACGACTTAGCCTGGAACAACCGAGGCAACGCTCTGGACGAACTCGGTCGATACGAAGAAGCCGTAGCCAGTTACGATCGCGCTCTCGAGGTCAAACCCGATAAAGACGAAGCCTGGTACAACCGAGGCAACGCTCTCAGGAAACTCGGTCGATACGAAGAAGCCGTAGCCAGTTACGATCGCGCTCTCGAGGTCAAACCCGACCAAGACCTCGCCTGGAACAACCGAGGCAACGCTCTGGACGAACTCGGTCGCACCGAAGAAGCCATTGCCAGTTACGATCGCGCTCTCGAGGTCAATCCCGACCACGACTTAGCCTGGAACAACCGAGGCTACGCTCTGGTAAACCTCAGTCGATACGAAGAAGCCGTGGCCAGTTACGATCGCGCTCTCGAGGTCAATCCCGACGATGACCTAGCCTGGAACAACCGAGGCTACACTTTAGGAAAACTGGGGTGCTATGAGGAAGCTTTGAAAAGTTTCGATCGCGCTCTCGAACTCAAACCTGATGATTTTGGTGCTTTTTGTGCTAGAGCCTGCATTTATGCGCGACAGAACCACCTCGAACTCGCTCTCGACAGCTTAAAACGTGCGTTTCAACTCAATCCCGATAAGTCTCGCCAGCTAGTACAAACTGACACCGACTTCGACGAACTTCGCAACGACCCGCGTTTTCAACGCCTCATCGAAAATCCCGAGAAACAGGAATCCTAAAGCCGATTCCACCATTTCCAGAGATTCGTGACCAACTCTTACCGCCTGCGTTTCGTCACGTTGGCGATCCCGGCGAGAATCCCCGCACCCGCTGCAAACAAACCGATCGCCCACAAAATCGAATTCGGCAAATTCCCCAACAAACCGATTCCCTTCAACAGCAAAATAATCGCCACGAGGACGAGGGCAAATCCCGCCACGTACAGAGCGATCGTTGCAGTAGTTCCCGGTTTCGATTGGCGGCTCATGGCTTTCTCCGTCGTCGTTTCTCCGATTGTATCGAACCCTCGCGCGACCTATTCCTCTGTTTCGGTTGTTTCCTCCTCTCCATCGCCCGCACCCGGCAAAATTCCCTCGATCGACCGAATAATACTCCGCGCGGGTAACTGTTCCGGCTCGAAAATGGCCGTCAACGCCCGATCTAACGTCGGTGCCATCGCGATCTGATTCTCATAAGCCACGATCACCCGCGCCAACGTCGGCAAACTATTCTGTTCGGCTTCCAAATACAGCGGTTCGACGTACAACAGCGATCGCTCGATGGGAATCATCAACAAATTCCCCTGAATGACCCGCGATCCCTGCTGGTTCCACAACGAAAGCTGCTGGGAAATCACCGGATCTTGATTGATGCGAGCTTCAATTTGCCCCGGCCCGTAAACCAACTCCTGTTTCGGGAACTGATACAACAACAGTTTGCCGTAATTTTCCCCGTCCGATCGCCCCGCCAGCCACGCGATCGAATTCGCCCGTCGTCGCGGCGTAAACGGGTGCAGCAAAATAAACTCCTCCGAGGTAGACTGAGGCAGCTTCATAATCAAATAGTACGGTTCCACCGACTTCTCCTCGTTGCGGTAGATTTCCGTCGGAACTTGCCATTGGTCTTCTCGGTTGTAGAACACCTGGGGATCGGTCATGTGGTAAATCAGCAACCGTTCCGACTGCACCGAGAACAAATCGATAGGGTAGCGAATGTGGCGCAGCAGCGTCCGAGGCATCACCGAGAGGGGTTGAAATAACGTCGGAAACAGTTTTTGATAGGTTTGCAAAATCGGATCGCGGCCGTCCACCACATAAAACTGTACCGAGCCGTTGTAGGCGTCGATGACCACCTTGACCGAATTGCGGATGTAGTTAAACGAATGGTCTCCGGGATCGGCGTAAGGATAGCGATCGCTCGTGGTGTACGCGTCGAGAATCCAGTACAAATAGTTCTTGTTCGGATCGTCGTTGTCCGGGTCTAAATCCGCCGTTACCAGATAGGGATCGGCGTCGTAACGCAGAAACGGCGCGATCGACTTGACCCGGCGATCGAGCGTGCGGCGAAACAGCAGCTTCGTCTCCGGTAAAAAATTCTCCGTCAACACCATGCGCCAATCGCGCAAATAGACCGCGTACAGCCAACGCCGCCACCCCGTCCCGATGCGAATTCCCCCGCGTCCGTCGTAAGTGTTATAAACGTTCTCGTCCCCGCTGGGATAGTCCAACTCCTGAATCCGCGTCGAGGTCATCACGTAAGTATCCGTCAGTTCCCCGTAATACAACCGGGGCGAACCGATGGGGATACTGTCGCGAACCAACGGGTCAGTGACCTGAATCGGATCGTCTTGTCCGGGAGTGGGTTCGGTGGCGATACCCTTGACGAAATACTCCGGCAACCCGCTTTGCGTGGCCGTGTTCACCGGACTCATCGTAAACCCGTAGCCGTGAGTGTACACCAAATGCTGGTTGACCCAAGTTTGGGCGCGATCGGGAACCGCACTGTAGTCTAACTCCCGCGCTGCCAAAATCACCTGACGCGTTTCGTTAGCTTGGGGATTGTTCGGCGTCGGTCGGCGTCGGATGGTGTAGCGATCGATATCGGCGTTAGCAAACTTGTAGTACAGCCGAATTTGTTGCAGTTGGCGGTTGGTGTCCAACAGGGGGCGACTGTCCCACAAGCGAATGTTGCGAATGGTGAGGCTGTTGGCTTTCAAAGACGCTTCGTCTAAGGTTCCCGTGGGATTGAAGGTTTCGACTTCGATGTTATCGAGATCGAAACTCCCTCGCGTGTAGGCGATGCTGCGTTCGATAAACGGGCGTTCCCGAGCCAACTCGTTGGGCTGCACCACGATACGCTGTACCAACGCCGGAAGCAGCCAGGTCGTCGCACCGGCGGCGATCGCGTAACCGCCTAAAATAACGTACAGTGGCGGAACCAGAGTTTTTCGCGGCCGTCGGGGGGCAAGTTTTTCCTCCAAGGTCGGTCGGCGACGGGAACGGCGATCGAAGGGAGAGGCCCCCGTCAGCGCTTGCCACAGCAGCAACACGGCGATCGCCACCGCCAACAGTGCCAACGCCGTATAGGCCGGAAGCGTGACGTTAACGTCCGTATAACTGGCACCGTACACCACCCCGTCTTCCGAGTACAGGAGTTCGTATCGTTGCAGCCAGAAACTCAACGCCAAAACCATCGCCGTAACGCCGCCGAGTCCTTGTAAGTGGCGTTGCTGGCGGCGCGAAAACCCCGGAAAGCGCCCTTCGCTGAGAGAATCCCCCGAGAGCAAATAGGTAAGGGTGACGGCCACGAAACAGTAGCCGACAACGCCGAAACTCCAAAATTCCAAGAGTTCGAGGACTGGGAGGCGAAAGCTGTAAAAGGCAATATCGAGGCCGAAGAGCGGGTCGGTTTGGGCGAATTCCGTCGGACGAAACGCTTGCAATATCCGAGCCCACTGGGCCGGTAACAGGACGCCGAAGCCGAGACTCAAGGCGATCGTGGAGATCCGCAAACAGAGACGGGGCGACAGGAGAATTACCACGGGAAACACCGCCAAAACGCCCCAAGCGAGGGGATACTCGGCGATCGGTTGCAGCGATCGCAGGTATTCGATGGCGTTGAAGCGTTGGGGAAGCGTCGCGGCGATACTGGGAAGGTTCCAATCGGGATGCCAGCGATCGAGGGCTAAGTCGCTGTAGTACAGCAACATCAACGACAGCAAAAATCCCAGTCCCCATCCCACGAACAGCAGTCCCCCCAAGCCGAGTGCTGGCGTTTTGGAGCGATCGCTTCCGTTAGCTTGGCGGGGGAACTGGACGCGATCGAGATATTTCAACCGTTGCGCCAAACGCAGATTTCCCCAACCGACCGAGAGGGTCGCCCCCACCGACAGCACCCACACGGCGGCCTGAATTTGCAGTCGGGTTTGGAAGACCGGGAGATAGCCGACTTCCTGAAACCAAAACACTTCACCGACGATCCGCGCGGCGAAATCGAGACAAAAGATAGCGCCCGCGATCGCGACGAGCAGGGGAAACACGCGTTTGACCATGACCTCAGCCCTACCTCGTCACCTCTGCCGGATCGTCTCCCCAGTCGAGAACGGTAGCGGGTGCGGATTTCGACTCGGGCGTCGCGGAACCCTCGATCTCGTCGATGGCAGACTCCGACTCGACCACCGGCGCGGGTTTCGCGTCTGAGGGCGTTTTCAGCGTCGGTACGGGGTCGTCTGTGAGTTCTTCCGGGTTCTCCTCAATCTGGGGTTCCCAGGTCGGTTCTGGCGCTGGAGTAACCTCGGGGGAGGGGGTCGGTTCTGGCGTCACCTCGGGTTCGGGGTTCGGGATCTGCTTTTTCTCTTCCCACGTTTCGTCGGTTCGGGGTGCCGAAACGTCGCGAACGGCGGGTTCGTCGGGTTCGGTGTTCGGTGTCGGATCGACGGCCGGTCGAGCGATCGGTTGGGGGGAGTCGGGGCGATCGCGCGTTTTGTCGAGGACGGGGGGATTTTGGGTCTCGCGGTCGTTTTCCATGCTTTCCCAACCGATAGCCAGGCCGCCCAACGCTGCCGCGACGATCGCTGCGACGACGGCCGGAAGGCGTCCGAACCCTGGCTTCGCCTGAGTGGGTTTTATCGTTCGGGGCAGGTGTTGGCGAGATGGCGGTTGCGTCACTTGAGGGATCGTCACCGGCGATCGAACTTGCGTGACGACTTGCGACGGGGCGGCCGGGGCGACGGCGATCGTTTTCATCGACGAGAGGTTGTTTCCCGGCGTCAGGGCGGCGAGCATTTCGCTGGCACTTGAAAAGCGATCGCGCGGATGGAAGCGCACGGCTCGCTCGAGGGTCGTCGCCAAATTTCCGCGCAGGTTCGGCACCACCTCGCGCCAGCGCAGTTCTCCCGTGCGGCGATCGACGGCAATGTCCTGGGGTAGCGTTCCCGACAGCAGGTAAATGGCGGTCAATGCCAAGCTGTAGAGATCGCTGGCGTAGGTCGGACGTCCGGCGGCCTGCTCGCTCGACATAAATCCGGGCGTCCCGATAACCACAGAAGATTTGGTGGGCAACTCGGGCGCGTTCACGGCTTCCTTCACCGCTCCGAAATCGATAAGGACAGGAAGTCCGTCTTTGCGGCGCACGACGATATTTTCGGGTTTGACGTCTCGGTGGACGATGTGGCGACTGTGAATGAAGTCGAGAACCGGGAGAATTTGCCTTAACAGCCGAACCACAGCGCCTTCGTTCCACAATCCCCGTTGCTGGACTTGTTGCAAGAGGGTATCGCCGTCGATCCATTCTTGAACTAAGTAAAAACGACCGGCTTCGGAAAAGTAGGCATACAGACGGGGAATTTGTGGGTGTTCCTCTCCGAGTTCTTCGAGAACGGCAGCTTCGCGCTCGAAGCGGGTGCAGACGTCGGCGTAGCGATCGGGGGTTTGCGTGACCTGTTGCAGTTGTTTGATAACACAACGGCGTCGCGAGGGCAGGTGGGTGTCTTCGGCGAGGTAAGTTTGTCCGAAACCCCCAGTTCCGAGGGTTTCGAGAGCGAGGTAACGGTTGTTGAGGAGCTGAGAAACCATAGGCTTAGAGAGGTTCGGCTTTTTCCACCGTGCGATCGTTGACTCCGAGGGTGAGCTTGAGAGATTTTCCGGCCTCGCGGGCGCGGACGGCTTGTCGGTACGAGGCGTAATCCGTCGGGAGTGTCACCTGGCGTCCGCCCTGTTCGTAGGATATGTAATATTCTACTGTCTTCAGCAGTTCGGGAGTTCCGGGTCGTTCTCGGGGCGTTTCTCGCGCTTCAATGTTTTCGACAGTCGGACGAGGCGGGAGTTTCGGCCACCACAGCCCTTTTTCGTCGGCGTTCCCCACTGCTCCTTCGGGGCGTTCTCCGTTGACGTTGAGGACGGAATTGGAGGCAAATTCTTCGTAACGCGGCAGTTTGTCGCTCGTCGTTTCTTCGTAGGGGACGCGCCAGGTGTAGGTGGTGAGGGCGGTCGCTTCGTACTCGTCGATAACCAGGGAGGTGCAGCCGGGGAGGGTGAGGACGAGGGCGACGCTAATACTAATACTGGTGAGGGCTGAGTTTCTAAGCACTGATATTCGGCAGTTTCAGAAGAGTTAACAGGGGAGGCTTCGTGAAGTTAACCAGCCTCGGGGAAAGGAGAGGGTAACGGCAGGGGGCATCAACATCAGGGAGCGCTCTGTGCTAGAGAACGAGAGTAGCCATCTATTGCCGAAGGTGTTATCCACATCGCACAAACCAAGAGCGATCGCAAGCTAAATGTCATAATTGGAATTGCCAATGTCGGCTAAGCCGACAGTGCGCTGGTAGTAACAGTCGCGACGACTCAAACCCCGGATTCATAGCAAACACGAGAACTCACAATTTTTAATATTTTGCTCGATCCTGCCTTTATTTTCAGTATACCTTTATTGTTAGTATAATAATTGGTATTGGTGGTAGTGTTATAATGTGGCTATTGTGGCAACTGCGAAAGCGAATCGGATGCTGAAATTTTGGAAATGCGATCGCTACTTCTCGTCACGTTTCAATTTTCAAAAAAAGGTTAGTAAACCTCATTTTAAATTCTGATAAGCTAGGTTTCAAGAAGTTTTCACCACAGAGGCACAGAGGACACAGAAAAGAGCTTGCCGTATAAAAAAAACAATAGTTGAGTCCTCGACTCCGCTCGGACTCAACGCTGAGCGAAGTCGAAGCGAGCGAAGTCGAAGCGTTACAATTCGGGTTCCGTATTACCCTTTCTCGACAAAAACACTAATCAGTTAAGCTTTCTAGCTGAGTTTCGAGTTCCCGAATTCGTGATTGCAAAGGAGCCATGATTTCAGCGACTTGTTCTTCAGAATATTTCAAAGGAATGTGCTGGGGACAGTTCCAATCCCAGGCTTCAACGCGAATCACGATCGCCCGTTCTACATGGGCGCGGTAGCCGGAAACGCGCAGTCGTTCGACTAAATCGGGGCGATCGCATTCCACTTTTGCTCGTCCCCAAATCTTGAGGCGGCGGCGGTTCGCGTAGTCCATTAGAAACAGAAACACGCGATCGCTCGTTTCTAAATTCCCGACGCTCAAATACTGACCGTTTCCTGAAAAGTCTGCAAATCCCAGCGTCTTCTCATCTAGCACTTTTAAAAAGCCGATGGGGCCACCTCGAAACTGAATATACGGCCAGCCATTCTCGTTTGTCGTCCCTATATAAAAGCTATCTCTCGCTTCGATAAACTCGGCGAGATGGGGAATTAACGTGTCGTTTTCGAGACCGCTTTCTTCCATGCGAGCGTATGTTTCTCGCGAACCGTACTTGTTTTGAATCGCCTTAACCGCAGGAGTGAAAGCGATTTGCGTGAATTTCCGAGCCATGAGGACTCCTTTGGGAAAGGATAAAAATGGAACCTCGAGAAACCCGGTTGGGTTGGCGAACCGGGTTTTTGGAACCGATTAGGCGGCTGCACTCGGGACTTCGATGCAACGCATTCCCACGAAGCCAGGGAGCTGTTTGATGCGATCGATCCAAGCCAGTACGTGGGGGTAATGTTCTAACGCAATGTTACCGTCGGGTGCTAGGGCAACGTAAGGAAATACCGCAATGTCGGCGATCGTAGGGCGATCGCATTCTAACCAGGCGCGATCGCTCAACCACGCATTCAACTGTCTTAAAATCTGGTGGGATTTCTCCGTGGCGCGATCGATGTTAATGGTTGTTGCCCCGAACAGATGGTACAAACGGGCGTTTTCAGGGCCTTGACGCACTTCTCCCGCCGTCACGGACAGCCAACGCACTACCCGACTCAAGGAAATCGCGTCGCTGGGAAGCCAGACCTCACCACCGTACTGACGTGCCAAGTACGTGAGAATTCCTTGTGCATCTTGCAACAGGCGATCGCCATCGACGAGTGCTGGAACTTGACCGAAGGGGTTAATTGCCAAGTAGGAAGGCTGTTTGTGTTCCCCTTTCATTAAATCGACCCGTTTGTATTCGTAGTCTAAATTCAGCAGTTCGAGAAACAGACGGGCTTTGTAGGCATTTCCCGAGAGTTCGTGACCGTAGAGCGTAATCATAGAAGAGGTCTCCAAAATTTAAAAGGGAACAGCGGATCTGGGAATCGGATTTTTTCTGGTGTTTTAATTTTTGACGACTCATTTGGGACTGCTATATGGAATCCGAATTTCAACGCTTCGACTTCGCTCAGCGTTGAGTCCGAGCGGAGTCGAGGACTCAAACAGTGGTTTTGCCGAACGCGACAAGCCCTTCTCTGTGTCCTCTGTGCCTCTGTGGTGAAGACTTCTTGAAACCCAGTTTATCGGAAACAGATTCCCCATAAGACGCTGATGGAGGTTGGCTTTCACGATTTTGTGTAGACCGGTCTGTATATTTTTAGTATATAGACCAGTCTGTCTACTGTCAATAGTTCGATCGCAATCCTCTACTGGTCTGTATTTGAAAACCGCGAGCGAGCGAAAGCCGAGCGATCGCACCGATAGAGAACGTGATAAGACAGAGGATGAGTGTCTGCCAACGCCGGATGTCGGAAGTCGTCGTTCGGATCGCGTGTCATCCCGATATTTTCCATAACTCGGCGCGATCGCCAATTGTGTGGCACGGTAAACGAGACGATTTCCGAAAGCTGCAATCGCTCGAATCCCCAGGCCAGCGCAGCCCGTGCGCCTTCTGTCGCATACCCTCGCCCCCAATATTGCCTTCCCAGACGCCAGCCAATTTCCACACAGGGCGTAAAGTGTGCCTCAAAACGGGGAACGGACAACCCGATAAATCCCGCCAACGGGGTAACATGGGGAATTTCCACCGCCCAAAAGCCAAATTCATGGCGATCGAAGTGCGCTTCGATACGAGCGATCGATTCATCGCTTTGTTCGGGGGTTAACCGGCTTGGAAAATATTCCATCACCTGGGGATCGGCGTTTATGGCGGCAAAGGGAGCGCGATCGCTCGGACGCCACCGCCGTAAAATCAATCGTTCGGTTTTCAACGGCTCGAACCGGCGATCGCCGGTTCGTCTCACACTCATACCTTCATTTCCGACAGCCGCAGAAACTCCGTATTCACCCCAGACTCGCGAATCAGAGCGATTTTACCAGTTCTCGCAACTTCGCGGATGCCGAATTTTTGCAAGACTTGAACGAACGCAACCATCTTACCGGGGTCGCCAACAACCTCGACAATCAGCGAATCGTCAGCCACGTCCACAATCCGGGCCCGAAAAATCTGGGCCAGTTCCACAATTTCCGATCGCGTCGTACTCGAGGCGTTCACCTTAATCAACATCAGTTCCCGTTCCACACAGGGAACGTCAGTGATGTCCTGAACCTTAATAACGTTAATCAGCTTGTAGAGTTGCTTGGTAATCTGCTCGATCACCTGGTCGTTGCCGTTGACGACCATCGTAATGCGAGAAATCCCGCCCTGCTCGGCCGATCCCACCGCCAAACTTTCGATATTGAAGCCCCGACGGGCGAACAGTCCAGCAATTCGGGTCAGCACCCCCGCCTCGTCTTCGACTAAAACTGAAAGCGTATGTTTCATTGTTTTTTGCTTAAGAATGCCATAGAGCCTGGATCGATACTTTTATCATATTGGCCGTGTCGCCGCCGAAAAATAAAAACATTAGGAGAACTTTTTGTATGGGTTGGTTGAGTCGCATTTTCGGAAAAGAAGACGAGAAAACCGCTTACGAGTTTCCACCGATGCCCATTAAAGAAGCGGTCGAACGAGCTGGAGGAAAACTCGCTCAAGCTCCGATGGCTGCCGAAGCCTCCGACACGCCCCCCGAAGAGGGGACGCCAATTCCCCCGGAACGGGTGGGACTCGACGGCAAATACGACCAAAGCGGCCTGGCCAAGCGAGTGGTTCGAGCCTTCGATCTCGATCCCGATACAGACGATATCGAAACGGTATGGGTCGCGCAACTCGGCAGTAAGGTGGTGTTGAAAGGAACCGTCCCGTCTCGAGAGGTTCTCGACAATCTCGTCAGTATTGCCAGCCAAGTTGAAGGGGCGACTGACGTAGACAGTTCCCAAGTCCAAGTCGGGTAACGGGAGATGGGGAAACCCGATCGGT
Source organism: Geitlerinema sp. CS-897 (assembly GCF_028368005.1). Taxonomy (NCBI): domain Bacteria; kingdom Bacillati; phylum Cyanobacteriota; class Cyanophyceae; order Geitlerinematales; family Geitlerinemataceae; genus Geitlerinema; species Geitlerinema sp. CS-897. The sequence goes on from NZ_JAQNCQ010000173.1 coordinate 10,285, forward strand.
GAAGAGGGGAGAGGGGAGAGTGAAGAGGGGTGACCGTTAAGAGTTCCTCTTTATCTCCCCTGCTCCCTTGCTCCCCTGCTGTTTCTAACTTTGAACCTCTTCGACCGGTTTAGCCCCTCGTTCGAGAACGACTCGCAACAAGGGAGGAGCGAGGAAGGTGGTGATGATGACCATGACCACGATCGCCGCCTCTAAAGCTTCTGAGAGGGCCCCGCTGGCCGAACCGACCGCAGCAAAGACTAATCCCACTTCCCCTCGAGGAATCATCCCCACGCCGATCGCAAGTTTGTTGGTATCGGGTTGACCGAAGATCGTATATCCCGTAATGACTTTTCCGACGATCGCCACGACGATTAAAAACGTCGCGATAATTAAACCTTCACGGTTACTCGGTACGGCCGGATTGAGAACCGCCAAATCGGTACGGGCCCCGACGACGACGAAGAACACCGGAACCAGCATATCGGCCACGGGAATGACCTGTTCTTCAATTTCGTGTTGCTTCTCCGTTTCGCCGAGAATCAAACCAGCGGCGAAAGCCCCTAAAATCGATTCCAGTTGAATCGCAGCAGCGACATAGGAGAACACGAACACCACGATCAACGACGCGATCAATAGCGGACCGCGTGTTTTCAACTCTTTGACCAGAGCAATAAAATAAGGGGCTAACAGCCGTCCTAAGAGAATCGAACCGATGAGAAATACCCCAGCACTCACCGTCAGATAGAGGATGCCGGTTACTTGCACTTCTCCAGTTTTCACCAGGCTGGCAACGACGGCGAGGACGATAATTCCCAAAACATCGTCGAGAACTGCCGCCCCGATAATGATTTGACCTTCTTTAGAGCTGAGTTTGTTAATCTCCGCCAAAACTTTCGCCGTAATACCAATACTGGTGGCGGTGAGGGCTGCACCGGCGAAAATGGCGGGAATGGCAGCGACGTGAAAAATCGTCATCAGTCCGGCGGTTCCCATGGCAAAGGGGGCAGCCACTCCGACGACTGCGACGATCGCAGCTTGCGGTCCGTATTTGAGAAGTTCGCCGAGTTCGGATTCCAAGCCGATTTCAAACAGGAGGATAATCACCCCGAGTTCTGAGAGAACGCTAATTACCTCACTTTCTGCATGGAACGAGGCGGCTAAGGTTTCGGGTGTAATGTCGCTCGTGGCTTGAATGAAGCGAAATACGAGAGAATCGGTGGCTTCTGCTCCGGTTTCTGGAAAAACGATCAAATTAAACACAGAAACCCCCACGACGACGCCGCCGACGAGATCGCCGAGAACGGGGGGTAAATTCAGACGTGCGAAAATTTCGCCACCGAGTTTACTCGCCAGATAAATGACGACCAAACTTAAAAGAACGCCACCTAAAACTGTTGCACCGTCCGCTTCTGCTTCGAGTGTCGCTTCGGTTGTGGTCGCGAGAATTGTGGGAAAATCGCCCACACCGATTAGAAAGTTCAATGGGGGTGATAATGTCATCTTTAATCCAATGTCGAATCCGTTTTGTCACGATATACCTTGTTTAATGTACTAGGAATGGCGAGGGAATTGACAATTGAGAATTGACAATTGATAACGGATTGTTGTCGGATCGTCTCGTCATCTCCTTATCCGGTCGTCCCTTCATCGGGCGAACGGCGGCGATCGCCCTCGAGGGATTGCTACAATTTTCCAAGACAAAAAACTCTCTGGGGTAAGGCGATCGATGCTGAAACGACGGACAACGCGATGGGTTCTGGTCGCGGGACTGGGGGTCTGTGCTTTGTTGACGGGGGCGGTCGTCTCGAACATCCGCATTCCGGCGAGCAAGTCGAACGGTGAAGTGGCGATCGCTCTCGAAGACTCGACGGTTCTCCAAGCGTTGTTGCTTCCCCCGACCGAACGTCAGGCTAAACTGGTGGCGATCGCCGAGGGAACGCCGGGACTCGAGCGATCGCGGGCCCGCTACGTTTTGGCCGTGGAGGCGATCGCGGCCGACGACGCTCGAACGGCGTTGGCGTACCTCGAGAATTTGGAATCTGAATACCCGCGTTTGGCAGGATACGTATTGCTCCAACGGGCGCAGGCGCAACGACTGGCGGGAAACGCCGACGCCGCCACGGATACTCTGAAATCTCTCGTGTCGAATTTCCCCGACGATCCGGCGGCCGCCGAAGCCCTTTTCGAGTTAGGACAGTCTGAGGCGTCATATCTCGATCGCCTCTTGGCGGAGTTTCCGAGACATCCCCGCAGTGGGGAAATCGCCCTCGACCGCCTCGAGGCCAACCCGACGGATTTCGAGCTGTTAAAGCTGCTTTCGACCCATTTGTACCTCAGAAACGTCACCGAACTGCTCGATCGCCTTGTAGACGCTCACAGTTCCCGCCTGACGCCGGAAGATTGGGAACGAGTCGCCTTCGGGTATTGGGAAAAAATCACCTACGGAAGCGCGGGGAAAGCTTACGCCAAAGCCCCCAAAACCGCCCGCAACCTCTATCGCACCGCCCGAGGGTTGGAACTCGGCGGTTACAAAACGGAAGCCCGTCAAGCCTACCGCCAGTTAGCCAGTCAGTTTCCCGAGGCTACCGAAACGGCTGAAGGGCTTTTGAAGCTGTCTCGACTCGTCGAAGCCAAAGATGCGATTCCCCTGCTCGATCGCGTCATTGCGGGATTTGGCGATCGCGCCGCCGAAGCGCTTTTCGAGCGATCGAAGGCGTTGGCGCAACTCAACAGTTCCACTTCGGCACAACAAGCCCGTCAGTCAGTTTTGACGCAATACAGCCGTTCCGACACGGCTGCCGAAATACGCTGGGAAAACGCCCGAGATCGAGCAAAATCGGGGAATTACGCCAAAGCCTGGGACTGGGCGCGTCAGATCGTCACGGAAAATCCCGATAGCGACCTCGCCCCGGAAGCGGCGTTTTGGGTGGGAAAATGGGCGCAGACTCTCAATAAACCCAACGATGCGCGGGCGGCGTTCGAGTACCTGTTGAAAACCTATCCCGAGTCTTATTATGCGTGGCGTTCGGCGTCGCTGCTGGGTTGGAACGTGGGAAACTTTACGACGGTGCGATCGATTTCTCCGGCGATCGCCAATTTGCAGAAACATCCCGCTCTGACGGCGGGGTCTCTCGCCACCCGAGAACTGCACGCTTTGGGGTTCGACCGCGCGGCTTGGAAGCGCTGGCAGGTGGAATTTCCCGATCCGATGGATCCCACGGTTGACGAACAGTACACTGACGGCATTTTGCGTCAAAGTGTGGGAGATTACCTCGACAGCATTTTTATGTTGACGAGTTTAGGATGGCGCGACGATCCTGAAGAACTGGCGAGATATAAGGAATTAAAAGCCGATTTTGCCTATTGGTACGCTCTGTATCCATTTCCCTATCAGGAGTCGATTCTCAAGTGGTCGAAAGAGCGAGATCTCGATCCGTTGTTGACAGTGGCGTTAATTCGTCAGGAGTCGCGATTTATGCCTGAAATTCGCTCGATCGCCGATGCGGTGGGGTTGATGCAGGTTATCTACGAAACGGGGGAATGGATTGCGGAGAAAAACGAGGAACCCGCCCCCGTAGATTTAGAAAATCCCGACGACAACATTCGATTGGGGACGTTATATCTCGATTACACCCACGACGAATACAACAACAATACGTTATTTGCGCTAGCGAGTTACAATGCCGGTCCGGGCAACGTGGACGACTGGATCTCGCGATTTGGCTTTTCTGACCCGGATATTTTCGTCTCTCAAATTCCGTTCCCCGAAACGAAGGGATATATTAGTTCGGTGATGGGGAATTATTGGAATTATTTGCGATTGTACAATCCTGAAATCAAGGAAAAATTAAATCGTTTGTAGGGGAGGAAAATTTACTACAGAGACACAGAAAACAGAGAGGTTTGTATTTCTGAAAAATGGATTTCAAACTATAGCAATCCTAAATCAGTTGTGTGACAAAATCGGGAACAGGGAATCGGGAACAGGGAACAGGGAATCGAATTTTTTCGGGTGTTTTAATTTTTGACGACTCGTTTGGGACTGCTATAGAACCCCAGCATCTTGGAGATGCCGGGGTTCTGGCGTGGCGAGATTGTTTTTTTATTCAATTTTACCGCTCGGCGAAGCGAAAGACCGTGTCGGCGAGGCGATCGCTAAACCCGACTAAAAACGACAAGACCAAAATGGTCGGATCGGCGAGGGGAAGTGGCGTTTCTGCTCCGATGCGATCGACCAACACCGACAATCCCGCCTCGACAATCAGATAGCTGGCACCACCGAATAAAATGCCCTGTATCGGGCGCATCCACATCCATTTCGCGGTTTCTCCGAGACGGCGAAAGGGGCGGTGAATGAAGCGATAGACGATCGCCGCCAAACTCCCGAACAAACTCCACGCCAGCACGGGCCAGGGAACGCCGACGACGGGCAGTTTGCGATCGCCGAGGGATTCGACGAGAAAGCCGTCGCCCCACAGCCACACGAACAGGACGATAAAGCCCACAACGCCCACAGCATAGACGATCGACAAGACGGTAATCGCCACGGGAACCGAGCGATCGTCGAGGATCAGGCGTTCGATAACCCGCTGACGCTGTTCGATTTCCAGCATCAAACCGAGGGTGGCTTGTCCGGCGTCGCTGAATAGATCTACGGCTTGATGAGACAGGGCTTCCGTCGGAAGTTGTCGAGCGAGACGTTCGATATCGGAGTACTGCATTTCGGCTTCGTTTTGCAGGGCGCGATCGCGCATTTGAGCGATCGAGGCGTGTAAGCCGCTGCGTTCTCCCGTCGCCCCAGACGCCAAATGCCAAAACAGGGCTTCGACGCTGCGCTGTTTGATGCGAATTCCGTTGTGAGTCGCCTGTAACTGCTTCCACAACTCGACGGTTTCGCCCTCACCGCCCTGTAACTGACGTTCGATCTCGTCGAGTTCGTCGAGATAGTCTCGAGTCGAGGCGCGAAAAGACTCCACCGAGGTATTTTCCGAGGTTTGGCGGACGCGAGTTTCCAGCGTGGCCGGTTCTCGCAGGGTGCTGAGATAGGCTAAGGCGGCTTCGACGGGAACCAGAGCGGTGGCGATCGCTCGCAGTTGGGTTAGCGTCGTCGAAAGGTTGGGAACGGTAGAGTCGGCGGTGGCGTTTTCCGGTTCTGAAGGGGTCGATCTCGATGCAAACCAAGGTTGACGGGTAGCTTCGGATTCCCAAAAATCGGCATTAGACATAAGACGAGGCCGTTACAGAAAAGGGAGCAAAGCCCACGTCTTTTAAGCGTGGGACGAACGCGTCGGAGCTTAAAAGCTCCGAGACCAAGTCGCCGCCGTTACAGGAATCTGCGTCCTGCGGCGGTGATAAAAAAAAGAAAGTCCAATTTTAGACTACAATCATTCGAGCATTCAGTCACAGTGATGCTCAACCTCACTTACCAGTACAAACTTGCGCTAACCAAGCAGCAGCAACAGACCTATGACGAGTGGCTAGAAACCTCTCGTCGGGTTTGGAACTATGCTTTAGCAGAGCGCAAAGACTGGTACAAGTCGATAGCCTGTCCCATCGATCGATGCTCTCTTCGAGGTGAGTACATTATTGTATCTGTTTAGCGATGCTCACTCAGGTCGAAGCCTGCCAAGGCATGGCCTGGGCAACGAGGTCAATAAAGGAGTCGTCAGATTGGGCAGCCGTAGCCGCCAAGGAAGCTAAAATCTCCCAAGTGCGAGCGCCGGATTC
>NZ_JAQNCQ010000001.1:0-13723 GCF_028368005.1 Geitlerinema sp. CS-897
TAAGCAAATCGGAATGCGAGTCAAAATATCGGGAGCGCAATGGAAAGTAGAGAATGTTTCTAAGATTCTTTCTTTACGCTGTGCTTACTTAAATGGCACTCTGTTTTAGCAATATTTTTGCAAAACTGAGATGCACCCAACGGTTTCGCTGGCGCTCCCATTTTCTCGGCAAAACTCTGGGCGTATTCTTCCTCAAATTCTGTCCAGGGAATGAGTTTTGCCAGAATGACCCAACGATTTTCTCCACACAACTTTTCTTCAGAGGAAAACTCAAAGGCTTCTTCAGGCGTGTCGGGATTTTGTAATTTTCGATACATTTTCTCTGTCCGGATGCACGAGAATTCCCGATTCTACCTCTTTTTCGGGTTCTCGGTGTCACGGTCAGACTCCTCTAAGCTTTATACCGCAGGCTTTTCGCTTCTTTTCAGCAAGCCCTACTTAACGTACTACAAATTGAAGTGCGGAATGTGGGTTTAAGAGTCTGACCCTTGACTTTTTCCATACAAGGGTGGGCAATGCCCACCGATCGCTACATTTAGTATGGTTAACGTTTAATTGCGTAAGTCCAGTCAGTGAAGAGTGAAGAGTGAAGAGTGAAGACAGTAAACAGTTTTTCCTCTCATCATCTCCTCATCCCCTCATCACCGTTCCAGCGGCAGGAAAATCGTCAATTCTTCTCCTTGTTGGGGACGGTTGCGGACGATCAGTTTACCGCCGAGGGCGTGGAAGAGGTTTTTCGTCGCTGATAAGTTAAGACTGATGTTTCCGGTTTCGGGTTGGAAGTTGAGGAGTTGACCGATCGACTTCAATGGTGCATTGGCGGCACAACTGGAATTGGTTTGGGTTTGGGAACTGGCTTTGAGTTGTAACTTCAGTTGGTGTCCGGCGAGCATGACTTTGACCTGTACGTAACTTCCGAGCGGAAGCTGACTGGTAAAGCGATCGACGGTTCCGGTCAACACGCGATCGAGGAGGTTGGGATCGCTGATGACTTGGGGCATTTTCTGCGGTAGCAGTACATCGAGTTTCAGGCTGCGACGGCTGGCTTGTTTCTGCCAGCGGGGAATGCAACTGTTGACCACGTCGGCCAGAGATGTGGTTGTCAGTTGAACTCGATGCTGAGGTTGGCAGGTTTCGAGTTCGACGGCTTTAAAAATTAATCCGAAGCGATCGATCTGTTCGCTACATTCGCGATCGATACTTTCTAGCCACCGCAGCACGTCGGGGGCTAAGTCCTTCCGCTTCAGCAACATCTTCGTAAACGTGCGGATGGTACTTAACGGCGTGCGGACTTCGTGGGCGATCGCTTGTAACAGTTCCACATCGGGGGCAAAGGCCGCCGCCGACCCTGAATCGGAGGATACGTTCACGCGAAACGCGGTCTGAAATTGCGCCCATCGTTCGTGTTGGGGTTTCGCCGCGTCGCGGTTTTGTCGAACCTGACGCGTGCTTGAAGATACCCGTCGTTCTTCAGCGGTATCGGGGTCGGGAAGCGTCTGCAACACGGCTTCGCTAAATTGCATGACGGTTTTGTAGTGGGGTTCGACGGGGGTGAAGCGTTCGACGAGGCCGTCGAGGTTGGCGATCGCGTCGGGATGGGTGGTGTGAAGTTGTTGTCGCAGGGCTTGCCAAGCGCGATCGACGACGTGCGGGTCGAAGGAAAACTGAAACACGGGCGCACCCGTTTCGTCGGTTCCTCGTACCATAACGAGGCTGAAATGGGTGGCGAAGGTCAAACAGAACTGTTCGCGAATCAGGGGGTCGTCTTTCGGGAGAGATAGGGTGTTGAGGTGAGATGAGAGGTGAGTGGCCGTGTTGGGAGTGGCACTCGGTAGGCAGTAGTGCGATCGCGAGGCCGCGTCGTCCGTTCCAGTTGGAGAAATCGTCCAGGTGGAGAAGCGATCGAGGAGGTCTGCGTTGCAGAGAATCGGCGTCGGTGCAGACAGAACGCAACCCGACGGCATGGAGTCCGTCTGGCCATCGCCTCGACAGATGGGATTTAACAGTGCGTTGAGGGCGTCTACGGCAGCCCGCCATTGACGGTCGGCGTGTCGGGCGCTACGACACTCAGGACGCCCCAGACTCAGGCGATCGCTTTGACTCAATAGTTGACTGAACGCGGGTAGACGGAACAACTTCACGACAACTCCATTCTTGGATCGATATGCGGCGATCGGATGAATTGACAATCTCGACGTTGCAAGAGAATTTGCAATCTCGGTATTACTAGGGTATCCCGAAGGCAGTTTGGGATACGTCGCACCAACCGAACCAAATGAAGGGCAATATCCGCATCGCACGCACCTGTTGTCCTCGATCGCTTCTCGATCGGGACGATACGATACTGTACGAGTCTGTCGGCGATCGCTTCCCACGACCGGATATCTCGAGACGCGTTTCGTTTCGAGGATCTGCTAGGTCGCAACGATGCTGTTGTCTTGCCCGTAGGCTTGCCACGCTAAATCGACTAAGCTGTTGAGGATGGCGACGGCCACGACGGCGGAACCTTTACGTCCGGCACTACGAATGTGAGGGACGCGGGAATCGTTCAACCGCTCTTTGAGAACGTCAACCCCCATAAATCCGGCTGGAGTACTCACCACCAACGCAGGACGGATAGATTCGGTTTCGATTAACTCCACGAGGGAGGTTAATGCAGTTTGAGACTGACCGATGACGAAGATGCCTTCGGGATAGCGTCGCGCCAGGGTTTCGATGCCCCAAGCCGCCCGCGTTTTTTCTTTTTGAGGCCGGGTGAGGGCGTCCATACTGCAATAGACGGGGTTGGCAAAGGTATCCATGATGTTGGGGGTGATGCCCACTTGCACCATGGGAACGTCTACAACGATTGTCGTTCGGGCGGCTAGGGCAGCTGCGCCTTCTTGCAGTGCGGTTTCGGAAAAACGGATTAGGTTTTTGTATTCAAAGTCAGCGGTTTCGTAAACCACTTGACGCACGATGTGATATTCGGCCGGTGAAAATTCACGATCGCCGAATTCGCGATCGACGACACCGAGTCCTTGAGCTTCTGTAATATGCCACTCCATAGGGTTGGGACGCCACGAACGGATTGAAAAGTCGCTTTCAGCTTATCAGGTCGGCTTTAGCGATCGCGACATCCCAATTGCAATCGTTAGGTTTCCGACGGCGAGGAGCGATCGATAATCGGCGTCAGATAAGCCACCAACGCCCCGAGAACGAAGCCCAGAACGTTTCGCAACAGCGGCAGCCAGTCGGACGTGCGGCTGATCACCGGCCCGATACCGAAGGCGACGAACAGGATGCCCCACAGGGGAGAAAAGATTAACGCCCATTGCCAAGCGACGAGTTTTCCGCCTCTCGGCTGTGCGGCAAATCCACAGACGAGACCGCCGATGACGGAGGTGACGAGGGTGAGAATCCACTGTTCGCGAGGCAGTCCCGGTACGACGCGGCAACCGCCTTGACGCAGGCAGGATTCGACAGATTTTAGAGATTGCAAAATGGATTGGTCTTCGCCGTTATCCCGCACGAAGAACTGGTTGCCGTAGCGGGTTTGCAGTTCGATCCAGAAGGTGCGCGGTAGTAAGGAGTAAACGGCGTCTCCGACGTTGAAGCCGAGGAGGTTGCCCCCTCGGGGGTCGGCAATGAGCAGGACGCTTTTGTCATCGAGTCCCCAGAAGTCTTTGACCGCTCTGCCGGGGGTGCGATCGAATTGGGTCAACACCCGCAGTTTGTATCCGGTTTCGGTTTCGAGGCGTTCTAAGTCGGCGACGAGTTGCTCTTCTTGAGTGCTGGTGAGGGCTTCGGCGAGGTCGATGATGGGAGTTTCGACCTCTGGAAGCAGTTCGGGATTGTCGTAGGCATAGGCGGCGGGTGCGATCGCCCACGAGGTCACGGCGAAGCACACCGCTGCTAGGGACACCACAATTCGTTTGATAGTTAAGTGCTGCATAGTTCGCGATCGTTGGAGTCTCGATGGGTTATGGCGTTTGTTATAGCGATGCTGTGTATTTTAACGTAACGTTCATAATCTTTACATTACTTTACCTTATTGCGATCGCAACGTCGCCAAAACATCGCGATCGCGCCGCACGACCGTTATCCTGCCTCGAATCGGTCTAAAATAGGGGGGACGAGTCGTCTCAGTCCAACGATTCAGAGAGAGATATGGAACAGTCTAATTTTGCTGACGACCTACAATGGACCGTCGAAGCTACGGCAAAGTTTAAAAACATTCCGTTTTTCGTGCGATCGCAAGCTCGCCAGCGTATTGAGGAAATGGCACGGGATTCTGAATCCGGCATCGTTACCGTAGATATTGTCGAACAGGCGCGAGTGGAATTCGGGCAATAGGCGATCGAACGTCGAGATCTGACGGAAAATAGAGCGACAAATGCCCAAGGTTCGTAACTGATGGAATTTCCCCAAGCATTTTGGCAAGGTGTCGATGAATTCAACGCAGGCGAATTTTACCCCTGTCACGATACCCTCGAAGCCATTTGGCTCGAAGCCATAGACCCCGACAAAACCTTCTTTCAAGGCATCCTTCAAATTGCTGTCGGCTATTACCACCTGAGCAACCACAATTGGAAAGGCTGTCTGATTTTGCTCGGAGAAGGAACGAACCGTCTGCGTCGCTACCGCCCCGAGTACGAGACGATCGATGTCGAAACATTGTTTTTAGGGGCGATCGACAGCCTGCAAACCCTCCAACAAGCAGGAGAAGATCGCGTCGCCGAATTTGCGGCAAAATACGGCTTGAGTGGAGACGCCACCGACCCCCCCACGTTACCCCTTCCCAAAATTCAGACGGTGGAAAGCTCAACCTAGAAGACAGTCACCAGTTTTTTACACTCACCAGTCGCCAGTCACCAGTTTTTTTACAGTCGCCAGTCACCAGTCGCCAGTCACCAGTGAAGACAGTTATCAACGATCGAGTCCCCGATCCGTCACTTCAGCAAACTGTCCCAGTAGAAGCGTTGTCTCTGCCAACACTTGATACCATTGGAGTACCGATCGCGGTATCCGCGATCGCCCGAACGCTCCGCGTGTTTCCGTCTTGGCTGTCGAATCGAGCCTCTTGCAACCGATATGAAACGTCTCGCCTTCGCTAAACTCCGTTTGGCTTTAGCCCTGTCTCTTCCCGTCGCCCTCGGTGGAGCGATCGCCACACCAACAACCTCTCAAGTCGCCGGAAGCAGTACCCCTCTGACAGTTCGCGCCGACGTGCAAGAAGCCGACGCCCGCACGGGTATCGTCACCGCCAGGGGCAACGTCCAAATCAACTATCCCGCACGTGACATCCAAGCGACCTCAAACCAGGCGCAGTATTTCAGCAACGAACGCCGTCTCGTCTTGACCGGAAACGTCTATGTCTTGCAAGAAGGAAACAGCATTCGCGGGGAAGTCGTCACGTATCTGATCGACGAAGGACTGTTTGTCGCACAACCGCTCCCCAACCGTCAAGTTGAGTCGATTTATCTGATTCCCGAAAACACTCAACCCGATCGCCCCTCCGCCCCCGCAGCGCCACCTATCCAGTGACGAGTGTTCCAGTCACCCACCCGTGAAGGGATGATGAGGTGACAGTCGCCAGTCACCAGTCACCAGTCACCAGTCACCAGTGAAGACAGGGAACAGGGAACAGGGAACGGGGAACAGTTAATAGTTTCTCCCCCTCTCCTTTGCTCCCCCTCTCCCCCTCTCCCCTTCTCCCTTGTTCCGGATGCTCTAAAGCATGAGAATCGTCCTCGATAACATTCACAAATCCTATAGCAAGCGCCCTGTTGTCAGCCGAGTTAATTTGTCGGTGAGCCAGGGCGAAGTGGTTGGGTTACTCGGACCCAACGGGGCGGGGAAAACCACGACGTTTTGTATCGTGACCGGACAAGTAAAACCCGATCGCGGCCGGGTTTGGCTCGACGATCGCGATATTACAACGCTCCCAATGCACCGACGGGCGAAAATGGGAATCGGCTATCTCGCCCAAGAACCGAGTATTTTTCGCCATCTGACGGTTCGCGATAATCTGTTGTTAGTCTTCGAGCAAACGGGCGTTCCGAGACGGGAGTGGGGAAAACGCCTCGATTTCCTCCTCTCGGAGTTTCGTTTAGACAAAGTGGCTTCGACGCTGGGAATTCAAGTGTCTGGGGGAGAACGGCGACGCACGGAAATCGCGCGATCGCTCTCGACCGGATATGGCGAACCGCTATTTTTGCTGCTCGACGAACCCTTCGCCGGAATCGACCCCATCGCCGTCGCCGATATTCAACAACTCATCGCCCGACTGCGCGATCGCAATATCGGTATTCTCATCACCGATCACAACGTCCGCGAAACCCTCGAAATCACCGATCGCGCCTACATCATGCGAGAGGGAGAAATCCTCGCCTCTGGAAGTCCCCGCGAACTCTACGACAACCCCTTGGTGCGCCAATACTATCTCGGCGATCGCTTTCAATGGTAATTAAAGGTTAAATCTCTGTGTTCTCTGTGTCTCTGTGGTGAGTTTTTCATCGAATGCTTGGCGTTTTTTTGGGTTTCGCCTTCGCTCCACTCAACCGAAACTTTCACTGAAGTTTAACCTTTTTAACTCAGTTTCGGCTTACGGTTCGCATCAACCAATAACTAATTGAAAGTGCAAAAACTGCACTGGCTAAGCCAATAATATCCAAGCCCGATGTTTTTTCTAAATCGAGAATAATGATTTTTCGAGCGACAGCAATTAAAGAAGTGGCAATGACTAACTCGACTTGAAAAACGTGTTTCCTGAGATATGCTGTAATATTCTCAAGAATTTCTAAGGCAATTAATACATTTAAAAATAGCCCAAAAATTTCAAACAGCGTCTTTTTAAAATACGTAAGATCGCTCAAAACCAAACTCGAAAAAATTGTCGTACTTAAATCCCAAACTGCCTCAAAAATGACGACGAGCATGGCGATCGAAAGGATTTTTGCCACGATGACTTGAACCCGTTCGACCGCGTCCACAAAGCCGTCATCGCTTAACAATTGTCGAAACCAGCGTATTAAACTGTTCGATCCGTTTTCTTGAGACATTCCTCATCACCCCACAACAGCACCCCGACGCGATCGCTACAATTTATTCTTCAGGAATCGCCAGCATCAAATTAGCATCTTGATAGTACTTATATCCGATTCCAAAATTCAACGGCGCTACAGTCGGGTCGGTGGCGTACGCTTCCCTTAAATCTGCCTGATAGCGTTGAGCGAACAAGTCGATCGGGCGTACGTAACTGCCGTAAAACTGACGGTTCCAATTCGACGGATCGAAAAAGCGCAGCGGAATTCCCGAATCGTCCTGTAACACCGCTTGGCTGCTCGATAAAATCGTATTGCGAATTTGCGAAAAATAATCGTTGTGCATCAAATACGACGCTGCTTTCAAATACGTCACCGGGCGATCGAACTGACCCACGAATTTCAAAAACTCTGGCGTTTGCGCTAACCCATCGTCAGACAAATCTGTGGAAAAATAATATAACGTCTTCGGAACCGTTTCCCCTTCCGGTACGAACGTAATCTTCACCCCGTCGATCCAACCTTGGGCTGCTGCACCACCCGGTTCGACTGGCTGTAAGTTCGCCGACTCGTCTAACCCGACGTGCTGAACCTCTAAAACACGCTGGTTCGTTCGTCCCATAAACAACATCAAAATTGGCAACACGCCCTGTTCGTTTAAATCCTCCGCCATCGCGTTCGTGCGGAAAAAGCTATATTGCCAAATGGCGTACAGGGACTGGTTCGCATCGCTAAGTCTTTGCTGAACCCCAGCGGATGATAGGTTTTCAAACGACGGAACCCGGCCGACCGGTTCGAGTGCCACGAGAATATAATCCGTCGCCTCGGGGAAAAAAGTATAGGCGTAGAGAAAATCGGGACCGCTAAAGGGATAGAACAGATTCGGCGTCCGCTCGTTGAGGAATTGTAACTCGCTTTGCGCCCACGATCGCGCCTTCGAGAGCTGTTGTGCTTCGAGTTGCTGCCAGGCCGATTCCAAATAGGCCGCGTGGTCGTTCCAGGCTGCGGTTTGCTGCTGAGTTGCCAGAGGACTGTCTTTGCTAACGGGAATTCCCGCTAAAAATTTGGCCGTGTCGCTGAGAAGGCGGACTTGTTTCTCGTCAAAGGCAGCTAGGGGGTCTTCTTCAGCCACGGTCTCGGCGTCTGTCGTTTGACTTTGGGCGTCAGAGGGCGATTCCGTGGTGGGGTCTGCGGTAACGTCGGAAGATGCGGAAGAGGCTTCGACGGGTGTGGTGGTTTCTGTCGTCGTTTCGCTGGAGGTGTCCGCCGAAGAGTCGGTGTCGGGGGTCGAACATCCCTGAAGTCCTCCCACACAGAACGCGATCGCAAACAAAACAGACAGCAGTTGACTCTGGTTCATCATTATTTATGGGTGCAATATTGGTTTAACGAGATTGAGAACGAGACGAGGCGAGTTGGTGTTTCGCCGCCCAAAAATAAACGGGTAAGCCGAGGGCGATCGTTCCCAAGCCTGCCAGAGATTCGACGGGTTTGCTCGTCAAGACAAAGACGAGAATCCACAAACTAATGCCCACAAATACAAGGGGTGTCAGGGGATATCCCCAAGTTTTGTAAGGACGAGGCGTTTCGGGTCGTTTGACTCGCAACACGAACACCCCCAACACGGTGAGTAACGAGGATAGCGTCAGCGTAAACCCTAGATAGGTTAACACCGCTTCAAACGTAGAGGTGATAATCAGAGCGATCGCGATCGCCAGTTGCAGCCACAAGGAAAAATGAGGGGTACCGTGGCGGTTTTTCTTCGCCAATCCCCGAAAAATTGCGAAATCTTCCCCAATGGCTTGAGTCACCCGAGGTCCGGCCCAAGTCATGGCACTAATGGAGGACACCAACCCGAAAGAAATCAGCAATCCCATCAGTTTCGCTCCCCGTTCGCCAAAAATCGAGGTAGCGGCGATATAACCGACTTCGACTTGTCCCGCCATGTCTTCAATGGGCGTACTGTAGAGAAAGACGAAGTTTAAGGCCACGTACAACACCATCACGACGCTAGTTCCCAACAACAACGCTCGAGGAACGTTGCGCTGGGGAGACTCCACTTCGCTGGCCAGGTAAACCGCAGCGTTCCAACCAGAATAGGAATAGGTGACGAACACGAGAGACACGGCAAAGGGGGCGCTGGTAATGGCGTTGAAGTCGTCGATCGAGGGTAAGAAGCTTAAGTCTTGGGGCGTTGCCAAAACTAGCCCGCAGACGATTAACACGACGATGAGCGCGACTTTTAACACCGTCGTACTGTTTTGAAAGTAACTGCCGATCGCGGTTTTTTGGGAATGGACGATCGCAATGGAGATCGCGACGAACAGTGCGATCGCGGTGGTAGAAAACCCCGGAAACACGCTCGACAAATAGTCCCCCAGTGCCATCGCTGCCAGGGCGATGGGGGCGGCGAAACCCACCGTCACGGAAATCCAGCCTGAGAGAAAGCCGATCGCGGGATGGTAAATCTCTGAGAGAAAGTGATATTCTCCCCCCGATCGCGGCATGAGAGCGCTCAGTTCGCCGTAAGACAGCGCCCCGCACAGGGCGAACACGCCACCGACGACCCAGAGGAACAGGAGCGCGAAACCCGTCCGAATATCGACGACTTGAAATCCCAAACTGGTAAAGACGCCGGTTCCGATGGTGTTCGCTACGACGAGACAACTAGCGGTAAACAGGCTAATCGTGCGAGCGTTGCCATAAGAGTTTTCACTCATATATAGATATGGGTTTATAGAGGTGGATTTATAGGTTTGGGAACGTCCGTCAAAACGGTTGAAATGCCTAAAACTGTCGAATGCAATCGACTTGAGATGCACGAGATCGGTATTGCCAGTGAATTGGTTCGATCGGCTTACAGTCTACCCTCGAGCGATCGCCTTTGTCGAACCGTAAGACCATTGATTCAGGGTTCGGCGATAACACGGACGAGGGCGTCGCTTTCAGTACCGCTGCGATAGAGATAATCCAGAGCAGTTTTATCTTCGAGGGCGTAAGCTCTCAAAAACACCGCACTCCAGCGAGCGATAGTTTCGATGGCCTGGTCTTGCGGGAGCATCGGAGAACGGGGTTCGGGAGGAGACCCCGGCGGATTGTCGAGATCGGTAATGCCGTAATGATTGGCCCCTTCAACGCGCACGTAAACTTTTGGGGGATACTTGAGTTGCGCGTAGGTTTGCCGTGTTTCCTCGGGGGAAATTAAACTGTCGCGACTTCCGGCCACTAACATCGTGGGAACGCGGGAATTGTCGATGCTGAAATGTTCCCCGTCTCCCCAGAGAAACGTTCCGTAAAACGCAGCCGCTTTGAGTTCCTTTGGAATCGTGTAATCGCCCACGCAAAACGATACGTCGCACGCACCGCGAATGGCATCGAGTCCCATCGTTCCCCCGTGAGAGTGTCCGAGCAACACGAGGGTTTCAGGATCGATCTTGCCGTACAGCGGCGACTTGGGGGCCTGGGTTTCTCGCCGCATCGACTCGAGAACGTCGGTCACTTGTCCGACTTGCGCGAAGAGTTCCTCGCGGCCGCGCACTGAAGCGATGTGGTTGGGAACGGCTACGACAAAACCGTAACGCCCCACCTGTTCGGCGAATTTACTGTAATACGCTTTATCGACATTGAGTCCCTGTAGCAGCAACGCCACGGGAAGCGGCTGTTTGGCGTTTCTCGCGTAGTAGAGATCGATCGAGTCGCCTCGAACCGTCGTGGTACTGTACCGGGTCATGTCGTCGTACTGGGGAGAAATCTCGGATGTGGCGGCGGTGTCAGAGAGAGCAGTCGATCGCCGGACGGTCGCTTCAGACCCCAGATAACTGACCGCCGAAACGACCGTCGCCCCAACCCACATCGCCACCACGAAAAGCGATCGCGATTTCTCCATCTATCCTCTGTCGAACTGAGCGGACATCAGGATAAGATTTCGAGTTCTTCAGGGCGGAAGTGCGCTCTAAATTTCTTCTTACCCACGAAAAACAGCACGTTAACGGGTAAGTTCGCACTGACCGGGCGACCGTTCCAATCGGTGAGGATTTCGAGAACTTCTCCTTCTTTGCCCTTGACGTCAAACGCTTCGTTTCGGTGTTCGGGATGGTGATAGACGACGACGGACTCCTTTACGCGGACGCGAGCGCCTACTTCGATCGTTGCCATGTTTCGGTATTCTCTTTCAGATACAACGAGGTTCGGTCGCCCCTGCGGCCAACCGACCGGGTATCACAACCTTTCTATCTTCCCATAGAAGCGGAGAAGAAAGGGAGAGGGGGAGAGGGGGAGAGGGGGAGCAGGGGAGAAACTTTTATCTGTTCCCCGTTCCCTATTCCCTGTTCCCTATCTTCACTGGTGACTGGCGACTGGTGACTGGTGACTGGCGACTGGTGACTGTTACCTCATCATCTCTTCATCTCGCGGTAGGGGGCGATCGGAATTGCTGTCGCTTCGTAGTTGAGTGTATGCAATCCAGAAGACGATCGCCCCGAGTAGAAGCGTGAGTAAAACGCCTGCGGCCATCGCTAACGGCCGACTGGTGGGACGGCGGCGACGGCGACGGGCAGATTCGGGATCGAGATCGACGGATTGACCGTAAAGTAAGGCTTTGGAGGATTCGGATAGGTCGGATTCGGGATATCCCACGTCTGTCGATCGCTGTTGGGGGTCGAGTACGTCGAGATCCTTGGGGCGAGGAGGTGTGACGCGACAGACCATCGTGACGATGGAGGTATTGTCGTGACCGTTTTTCTCGTTGGCCAGTTGAATCCACGCGCGGACGGCCTCTTGTGGGGTGCAGTCTCCGTCGAGAACGGCGGGGGCGACGTGACGCCAGGATTTTTCGACCCAGTCGTTATCGCTCAATCCGTCGGAACACAGGAGTAAAATTCCGTCTTCTTCGACGATAAATCGCTGTAAGGTGGGATGGATGAGGTCTCCGTCTCGAGTCCCGATCGCTTGGGTCAACGCCCCGGCGTCGGTACGTTGTAGGGCTTGATGGTAAAATCCTCGACCGAAGCGCACTTCTCGCGTGGCCACGTCGTCGTCAACGGTGAGACATTGGCAATAGTCTCGGGTCAGCCAGTAGGCGCGACTGTCGCCGACGCTGACGAGATAGAGTTCGTGGGCGTTGGTAAATCGAGTTCCCGTTGTCGATCGTACTGCTTGGGGAAGTTGCCACGCCAGAACGAGGGTCGTTCCCATGCGTTGGTTGGCGATGCGGTCTTGGCTGTCGTTTTGGTGGGCGATCGTGTTGTTGGTCACGCGGACGATCGCCGCTAGGTGGTTTTGAATAATGTCGGGGGATAAGAGTTCGGATTCCTGTTGCAGTTGTTTCCAAAAGGTTCGTACTTGTAAGACCAGCGATCGCACGGCGGTTTGACTGGCCACTTCTCCGCCTTCGTGGCCGCCGACACCGTCGCAGAGAACGGCTAGGTGAGGGAAAAGGGGGTCTTCGTCGGCTTCTTCGAGATCGCTGGCGGTCGGATAGCAGGTGTCTTCGTTGTGCGATCGCAGCGGCCCGGAATCGGTGTCTCCTGCAATGTCGAGTCGTAGCGGTTGCTGGGCGGCCAGTTGCAGTAACAGGGTGTTGAGGGAGGCGGCGATCGCGTCGAGGTCTTCGCCGTCCCGCATTCGCTGACACAACCGATCGACGGGATCGGCGATAATGTTGGGGGAAGCGGCGATCCAACTCGACCAGTGATAGGCTAAGTCTTTGAGGGTATGTTGGACGTTTCCCGATCGCACTTCGAGCAGCCACAGACGCCACCCCTGTACGCGCAGGTTCTCGGGTTCGAGCAAACTGGCGGTCGCACCCTGTTCGTCGAGAACTCGCCACAGCGTTAGGGTTTGCCACAACCAATAGGCTTGACGGATGGGGGAGGCTTCAGCCCACCGTTGTACGAGTGTGGGGTAGAGGTTACCGTGGCGATCGATCGGGGCGTTTTCAAGCAGTAGGATTTCTCGGGTTTCGGCGTCTTCTGTTCCCTGACAAAAGCCGTACACTTGTGGAACGTGCAGCCGAGCGGGACACAAACGCAGGTATGGCAGGACGGTCGACGGAATGTCTTCGGGAAAATCGGGGACGCAGTCGGGGCGTTCGTCGAGCCAAATTTGTGGGGCGACGACACGATAGCGATCGGCGACGGTTTGTCCGACGGGGATTTTTTCGGCTGGGATGCCAACTGCCCAGAGATATTGGCGTTCTATGGTATCGGTGTCGTTTTCGCGATCGAACAGTTGATTTAATAACACGCTTTAACAATCCTGAATAAAATCTTCTTCCGCCGTGCGATCGGCAATAATATCCCATAGTATACAAGGCAAAATCCGAGGTGCGTTTGATGAGACAACGACCGTCGTGCGTTGACTTCAATCGCCGTTCTCACGAAATTTTCGGTCGAAAACGCTGTAGATGGATCGCACTCTGAAACGCTGCGCGTACAGATGTAACCCTTAGCGCGATCGCCTTCAAACACTCCCGTCTAATGTTGCTTAACTCGTGACTCGACTGCCTACTTTCGCTGTTGGGCGATCGCTCTTTTTGTTTTTTAATCTTTTTTTGAATTTATTTAGGGCTTGCTGAAAAGAAGTGAAAAGCTTACGACGTAAGGCTTAGAGGAGTCTTGACATGGCTTCGAGAACCCGAAAAAGAGGTAAAATTGGAAATTCCTGTGCATCCGGCAAGAAAAAATGTATCAAAAATCACA
>NZ_JAQNCQ010000174.1:0-13811 GCF_028368005.1 Geitlerinema sp. CS-897
GAATCCGGCGCTCGCACTTGGGAGATTTTAGCTTCCTTGGCGGCTACGGCTGCCCAATCTGACGACTCCTTTATTGACCTCGTTGCCCAGGCCATGCCTTGGCAGGCTTCGACCTGAGTGAGCATCGCTAAACAGATACCCAAGATGCCGGGGATCTTATACCGGAAGTGCTAATCGGGAATTTTGCCACCCCAAACTGATGTTTTTGCAAAAGTGAGATGCACCCGCGAACGACCAATTCCCAAGTTTTTTGAGAAATATGTTGGTATTGAGATCCCTCAACATGCTGACGACCACAATCTTTGCATTTAAATCTCTGCTTTCCATAATAGGTATGGCCATTTTTGACGTGATGTTCACTTCCGCATTGAGGACAAATCATAAATACAAACCACTATAAGCTCTTTTTATCATTACTGTATAATACCACCAAATAGTGAATGCGATCGAAACTTTTTACTAATACGATAAATATATGGAGGCTTTCAATTATTTTCAGAAATATTATTGACTGTATTGCGATCGAATTGTCAAAATCGTGAAAATTTCAAATTCAAATATATCAAATACGTTTTTGATGAAAATTTCAAAATTTTTAATAGGACTAAAAAATATTGTCTTAGGGTAAACAGAATCGTAAGGTTGTACGTTCAAAATGACAATTTTAACATTCGTTCGCAACTCAAACAATAGCGTTCGTTAGATCGAAAATCGTACTGCGATCGGGATTTAGTGTAGACTGTAAACTGCAAGACTTAGGATAAAAGTTTCACCTTTTTTTGTCGTTTTGTATTGCCGTTATGCTGTCGATCGAAAATGTTCGTTATCGCGATCGCGCTGAAATTATCCGCCATATCCGAACCCAAGTATTTCAACTCGAACAAAACATCGCCCCCGAACTGGAATTCGACGGTCTCGACGATAATGCCACTCATCTCCTCGCCTGGTGGAAAAAGACGCCAGTCGGAACCGCTCGGCTGAGAGCGATCGCCCCCCACACTGGAAAAATCGAACGCTTAGCCGTTCTTCCCGAAATGCGGCGACGGGGAATCGGCCGCCAACTGATGCAATACGCCCTCGACTCCTTCCAACAACAGGGAACGAACCGTATCGTCCTCAACGCCCAAGCCTACATCACCCCACTGTACGCCCGACTCGGCTTTCAAATCCACGGCGACCCCTTCGAGGAAGCGGGAATTCCCCACGTTTCCATGGAAATTACCCTCAATGGCTCTTACTCTGACTCTTGAACGGCGAAATCGTCCCGTTCGGCTCCAGACTTGGCGTGGTTCGCCACAGCTGCTCTAAACGAGTGGCGGGAATCGTCAAATACAAAACGTCTCCCACTCGCAACTCGAGATCTAACAACTCCCATCCGTGAACGGTTTTTCCTTGCGTTTCCGCGTACAACGGGACAAAATCTCCCTTCGACGCTGCCATCTTCACCCGCTGTCCCCAAAACGGATGTTCCGGCGTAATCGTCGCAGACAGAGCAATCCACAGACTCCCTGCCGTCATGCCGTTGCCGAAAATCTGACCCCCCAACGCCGCCGCCGCAAAGGAGGGGGCTGCCAGTTCCGTGGGACTGAGAACCGCATCGAACTCGAAGACCTGCTGTACCATAATGGCAAAATTCGAGTCGCTGTCTCGAACCACCACCCGCAACCCCGGCTCGAGACCTTTGGCAGTGAGGCCGATTTCTAAGTTAGTCATGTCGTCGCTGGTGACGGCAAACAGAGCGTTACAGCGGTGGACGTTGGCCGATTCAAGACAGTCTGAGAGCGTGGCGTCGCCGTTGACGACTGGGAGTTTGAGGCTGTGAGCGGTACTGAGAAAGCGGCCGTTGGGATCGCGTTCGACGACGACCACGTCGTAACCGTTCTCTTGCAGGTATTTCGCGATTTGGATGCCCATTCCCCCCAAGCCACAGACGATGTAGTGATTTTTGTCGGGAACGGGGGTCGCGTACCACAGTTGACGGAAGCGAGTCCCGAGAACCCAGTCGTTGAGGAGGGCGTAGGCGATACCGATAACCCCCGCTCCAAGGAGCATCATGATGGCGGTGAAGAGTTTGATGGCGTCGGGAGCGGCTTCGGCGACTTCTTCGTTACCTCCGGCTCCTGTAATCATGCCGACGGAGAAGTACAGGGCGTCGATGAAGGAGGTTTCGAGGTTAATGGCCGTATACGTCACTGTCGCGATAAAAATGGTCGCCAGAAGAACCAACGTCACGGCGACGGTGGATTGAATTTGTTGGCGGAGGGTTTTGAGCCAGCTCAGGAAACTCGAAAAGCGATCGAATAGGGATTTGCGATCGAGCCGAACGGTGGGTTTGGTGGCGACGATGAGACGATCGCCCACTTGCAGCGGCTGTCGGTTGACGACACCGGAAACGAGATCGACGCGATCGCTAGCCGAGAGGTAGTAAATCAACATCCGCGAGCGATCGTCCCAGAGTTCGTCGAGACTGCGCTCTTTCCAAGGATGTAAGTCGTGGATGTATTCTTCGTGAATGAACCAGGTTTGACGAAATAGTTTCAGGTGTCCGATGGCTCGACTTCCGAAGGCGGCGAAGGCAAAAATCGGAGCGGCGAGGGCGGATACGCTGAGACTCGCATGATCGACGAGGGTGTTATCGAGACGTTCGCCGAGGCGGTGGTTAAATAGGCGGTTGATGATGCGAATCTTGGGGTTGATGAGGCGAGCTTGCACCAATACCGCTAGGTTGAGAGCTTCATCAGCACTAGCGAGAATCAAGGTTTGAGCGTTCTGCACGCCTGCGGCCAGCAGCGTCGAGGTCGATCGCAAATCGCCGACGACGATATTTTCGGGGTTGTTCGGTAGGGGCGTCCGACCGATTCCTACAACGGGAATTCCTTGATGTTGCAACAGGCAAAAGATTTTGTATCCCGTGCGACCCAATCCACAAACGATAATTCGGGGTTTCATGGCGGCGATCGAGCGTGAGCTAACAACTCGATCGACGTTTCGCCTCGACGGAAGAGGGCGATCGAGCTAATTCACTATTCTCGATCGCCTCGGGAAATTGTGCTGTATCGCGGTACACGCCAGAGGTGGGGATGATGAGATGAGGAGGTTAGAACTGCTATAGAACTGTGCTATCTCGAAAATGCTGGGTTTTTTTCTCTGTAACGCTCCTCACCTCTTGGCGACTGCGGACGTGACGGTTGGAAGAAAATCAAGCCAGTTGCAGCTCTGCGGCGGCGTCTAGCAGGCGATCGCGCAAGGTATAACTGGCTCGCACGATTTGTCCCCGAACTCGTGGGTTAATGCTGCTGTAAGGTTCTCCGCCGATCGCATTCCGCTGAAAATAAGGTTCGATAACCTGTTGGGCGGCTTCGTAGGCTTGGCGAACGGCGTTAGCCGTGTTCTCGTCGAGTACCGACACAAACGGCTGAAACTGGCTGTAAATCCCGTTCCAGTTTTGGCGGAAAATCATCAAGCTGCGATCGGACCAAGTTTCTTCTTCGCTGGAGATTTTTTTGGCCGCCACTTCCGTCGCCAAGGCGATACATCCTTCAAAATGCTTTTGGCTGCTGAAGTTTTCCCGGCGATCGAGATCTCCGATGAGGGTGTTTACGCTGTCGATGAGTCCTTCGGCGTAAGGGAGGGTTGCGCGAAGATCTCCGTCTCGGAAAATCAACGCCTCGATTTTGTGAATGCTGATGAATTCCGGATCGAGTTCGCCACCGTCAAAGGAGTAAGGACGCGCATCGATGTCACTGTCCGTTTGCTCGAAACTGGCGGCGAGAACTTCAATTTGTTCGTAGGGAGGGCGCGATCGCACGTAGGCGGTACGCGCTCGCTCGAGATCGTTGCTGCGAACAGCTTCTAGTAATTGCTCGGCTAAATCGAGTTGTTCGACTGCTAGTCTTTTGAAATATGTTAAGCCTTCATCGACGCGATCGGCGTAGGGATCGCTCGCTATAGTGGGGGTTTGCGCGATGCCTCGCCGCGATAAAACGGTCAGTGCCAGAGTTCCCGACACCCCCACAGTCGCCGCCTGAAGCAAATTTCTTCGTTTCATTTTATTGGGAATATATTTCAATTAAAATGTCAAAGGCAGTATAGCGATCCTCTTTGCTATTGTCAATTATTGTCAATAATCCCCGAAGTCCCCAGCAGATAGGGATGATGAGGCGAAACGATTATCTGTTAACGGTTCTCACTGTAAAAGCGGGTTGATATCGAACCAGGAGCCGTCGTCGTCGCGGTACTCGAAGACGAACATACTGCGGACGAGAGTACGATAGGCGTCGTTGTTGTCGATGCGTTTTTCGCGGGCGACTCGTTTCAATAACGTTCGTTCTTCAGGAGTAATCGACAAGAACAGGCGATCGCGACGTTCTCGCATAGCGGCGTCTAAACTCTCTCGAGAGAGGGGAAAGGCTCGTTCTTTCTCAATTTGGTGATGCAGCAACCGCAAGAGATTGCGGACGTGACCCCCGCTGGCGTAGCAGAGGCGATCGAGGGTTTGGGGGCGATCGAACAGTTTGGGAACCAGCGTCAAACGCTCCTGGGGTGACTGTTTGGGAAACGCTCTCGCTAACACCATCTGACGCAATAAAGACAAACCGGGAGCGAAACGCCGTCCGTCGCGTCGTTTGACAGACACCATCGGTAACACTTTAGGATCGATCCCGAACGCGAGGGTCAACCGGCTGAGTTCCCGAGAAAATAGCAAGCTCAGAGGAATCGTATAGACGACGTGACAACTAAGTTTAGATAAGCGATCGCCGCGATCGACAAACAAATATTCCGGTTGCGATCGCCCCCAGGGTTTTTGAGTCATTTCAATGCGATCGAGATTGTCGATCGCAATGACTAATCCCTGTTTTCCCTGTTGTTGTAACACCGCGATCGCCGGTTCGAGCAGTTCCCGATTGAGAGCGTCGAGAAATGTTTGAATGCGAGGTTCGAGATATTGACGCAGTTGTCCGCGCAAATCCGGGCGTCCGTGGGTTTTCTGGCTCAACCGCCGCAGTTGGGAACGCAGAGACCCCGATGCACCGTCCGTTTCGACAGCCGGAATTTCCGTCGTCAGTAATCGATCGGCTTTTTCCAACATCGCCACTAGCGTTCCCGAGGTGCAGGCGTCGGACACTTCAACGAGATTTTCGCTGACCTGACGGGCGATCGCCAGTAAAATATCCCCCACATCGAGATCGGCCATATCGAGATCCTGAGACGACTCGAAATAAATGACGTAAAATCCTCGATCTTGCAAACTCGCTTGCAACCGCCGCAGTTCCGTCGATTTCCCACAACCAATGTGGCCGGCCAAGAGTTGACAAGTGGGTTCGTTCGGAGAAAATAGCGTAATGTTGGCGTCGAGTTCGCCCGTAATGTCCCCCCCTCGAGCGGCCGCTAAGTTAATGTAATACGCCCGTTCGTCGGGATGGTTGACGTTTAAAGTTTGACTGGGGTTACAGGCTCGGTAGACCGTGGCGATATCGGGAGAAGGGAACATGGGAGCAGGAGAGAGGGGGAGCAGGGGAGAGGGAGAGACAAGGGGACAAGGGGCGGTCTTCACTGTTGACTGTTCGCTGTAAAAAAAGCCTCTGTGTCCTCTGTGTCTCTGTGGTGAAGTAGATAAGCGATGTTACTGCAAGGTTGCAGGGTCAATCGTCGCAGTTTCCCAACCATTCACATTTGTCTGATTCTTCTCCTCTTCCTGCCATTAACACAGTATCGGCGTCGTGTGAGTCTGACACGTCGCGATCGCCAAGAAGATGGAAAAACCCCACTTGGGAAATAGCAAACCCGAATATCGCGATCGCCATTGCCAACGTGCCGAGCCGGTATCCGGTCGGTGGGATACGGAATAGTACGAGAGTCCTCATGTTTCGGAAGTTCCAAACGCTGCTCCAACGGGGGAAATGCAGTCGAATTTTCACATTGCCCCTACTTCTTCTTTCAGAGGGTTCGCTCTTAATTCTGGGCAGTTTGAGAGTGGAAATTCCCGAACTGAGGACTCTTTCGCGGCTGTCATCGTAGTAGTGTTTGCGGTGGCGGAGCGATCGCCCTCTGCTAGAGGCTGCAAGCTCGCGTCGTGACGACTTTAGCGGCGATTCAATCCCAGCGTTCGTCGCACATGGCAAAATACACGCAACGCTGGCATTTTTCAGCTTCGGGGGTCGCGGCGATACGGCCCGATCGCACATCTGTCACGATCGACGTCAACATCTCTTCGTCTTCCTTTTGTATTTCTGCGACGTTCCACGAGTACAGTTTTTCATGTCGCAGGTCGGCTAAAATGGCGCGGGATTTGTGGAGTTTTCGCGCCACGGCTAACAGTTCTAAGCGACGGCACTCGGTTGCGACGATGCCATCGACACCGAGGCAGCGATCGAGCCGGGTTCGCACGTCGAGAATGCCATCGTCCCCGAGTTCGATAACCGTTCCGCGCAGGGCTAAACCGTCGAAGTTCGAGGCAAATCGCAGTTCGCCGCGCATTGGGATTTGGCGAAGTTTGGTAAAGACGGCGTGGGTGTCGAACTGGGTGAGTGCGTCTGTCACCAATGCCAACGATCGCTCGTCTAAATCGGGATCGATCGCCGTCAACGCTTCCGCGTCGCGCAGGTGGTACGCGATGGCTTTGCGAACCAGGCGATCGCACCGCTGTTGTATCAATAGAGTTTCATCTAAACCGGGATGGCCGTATAAATGACGGTAGGCGAACTGTTTGGGACAGACGGCATAGTCGCTCAACGCCCCGAACGACAGCACGTCCGCCGTCAAGGGAACTGTTCCGAGCAGTGCGGGAGCGGTTTCTTCGGGCATTCGGGGCAGTTCGGGATCGTCTAAATTCAAATTCTCGGGAAACGCCCACGTTTGTAAAGGGATTTCCGCCGCTTCTAAGCCCGGAGACAGGCGATCGAGGTAGCCTCCGGCGCGATCGCAGGCCGTCAAAATCAGGCGGTCTCTCGCCCGCGTCAGCGCCACGTACGACAATCGAAGGGTTTCCGCCTCTTCCCGCTGTTGCTGGAGGCGCTGCAACCACACTTGTAACACTGGCTTTCCCGAGATCTCGAAATCGTCGTCGAACGTCACCGCCACGCCGTACTCGGGATCGAACGACACCACCGACGAAGGACTCGGGGAACTCGAAGTCATGTCCGCAACGAACACCACCGCCCACTCTAACCCCTTGGACTTGTGAACCGTCATCAACGACACGGCGTTACTGGCATCGAGAGGAAGTCGGGGAATTTTTACCTCCGCCGCCACCAACCGCAACAATCCTCGAACTACGCCGTACAAACTCTGGTGTTCGGTTTCCAACTTGCGAACCAGTTCTCGAAACCCCCGCCAGTCGGCTTCTCGCCGTGTAGAACTGGGAAGGTTGGCCAAAATCGCCGTATATCCTGTCAAGCGATCGGCCAGTTGCAACAGTCGTGAGGGAACCTCTCGAAAACTGGCGGTTCGGAGTTTTCGCAACACCTCCACCGGGTTGAGGTGGGGTACGTCGTCGAGACTCTCCCAATCTACGGTTTGCAACCGCTGCCACCACGTCGGCGGTTTCTCGGACGGTTGCGGCGGCGCCGTCAGGGCGATTTGCAGTAAGGCGCGATCGCTGACGGCGAAAAAGGGACTGCGAAGCACCGCCACTAACGCCAAATCGTCGTCGGTGTCGGCGAGAAAGCGTAACAGGGCGAAGGCGTCTTTGGCTTCGCGGGTGTCGAGGAGGCTGTCTCCCCCGGCGAGGGCGACGGGAATACCTCGGGATTCGAGAACGTCGGCGTAAGTTTGTAGCGGACTCCAGGTGCGGGCGAGGATGGCGATATCACCGTAGTCGATGGGGCGCAGGCGATCGCTCTCTTTGTCGTGAACGGGGGTTTCCTCCGCCACTAGCTGCGTCACGAGATCGGCGAGTTTTTGGGCTTCCGCCCGTCGTTTTCGGGCTTTATTAACCCCTTTGGGGGCATCGAGCGTCCAAACTTCGATATGGGGATCGTCGTGAGGGGGTTCTTGGCGGTGGGCGACGAGATCTTGATGGAGACGATCGAGGAGGGGTTGAAAAATGCGGTTGACGCGGTCGATCAGGGGATGGTGGGTACGGAAACAGAGATTCAACAGTACGTCGTCGCCGTTTGCTTGGGCGATTTGATGGCGCACGCGATCGAAGACGCGAACGTCCGCCCGTCGAAATCCGTAAATGGACTGTTTGGCATCTCCGACGATCGTCAGTTTCGCTTCTGAGGCTAAAGCGTCGAGAAGTTGAGCTTGGACGGGGTTCGTATCTTGAAATTCATCGACGAGAAAGGCTTTGAACCGTTGGTGGTAGAACTGTCGAACGCTGTCGTGGCGTAAGGCGTTGAGGGCGCAGACTTCTAAATCGGCGAAGGTTAGCAGGCGCGATCGCCGTTTTTGTCGCATCAGGTCTTCCCAGGTATACTCGAAAGCGTCTTTGAGGACAGGGAGAATCTCGGCGAGGCGATCGTCGAGTTCGCAGGTTTGCAAGCTGACGAATCCGGTATGAAGGGCGTTTCGGACGAGTTCTCGCAGGGGTTTGACGGCGGCTTTGACGCGATCGAGTTCTCCCGTGTCCCAGTTTTTTTTACTTCCGCCGCGTAAATCGATGCTGGTGAGACTGTCGAGATGGCGGGCGTCTTTGTCTCCGGCTTGAATGCGTTCGATGGCGATACAGGCGTTTTGACGCTGGGTTTCCATTTTGTCCCCCGCCGTTCCGATGCAGTGTTGCAAGACTTCCACGCTGTTTCGCCAAACGGGATGGCTTAACAATTCCTCAAACGCTTGGTTTCGTAGGTTGTCGGCGAGTTCTTGCCAGCCTTCGCCGCCGTGACGGAACGCCCGTCGTACTGAGATAGGATCGTCGAGAAGCGACGGTAAAACCGCTCTTAACAGGCGATAGGGTAGTTTCTCGTAGATGGTTTCGGGGAGGCGATCGAGTACCTCTAAAAGTGCTTCTTCGAGCCAAAGTCGGGCTTCGATTTCGTCGAGAATGCGAAAGTCCGCCGGAACTCCCGCCGCGTCGGGATGTTCGCGACAGATGCGGGCGGCGAGGCTGTGAAAGGTGCTGATGGGGGCGGCTTCGAGTTCGGCGAGAACGTCGTTAAACGCCGTCTCGGAGGTGCTATCGCCATTGGACGGTTGGGTGCGAGGCTGTTGCTGTCGGGCGAGGCGGCGAATGCGCGATCGCAGTTCTATCGCGGCTTTTTCCGTAAACGTCACCGCCACCACCTGCAACGGCGACAGCCCGTCTTGGAGGAGATGGTACAGGTAACGTTCGGCGAGGGTGAAGGTTTTCCCCGTTCCCGCCCCAGCCGTAATCGCGACGCTGTGGGGGGCGTGGGCGGCGCGGTGTTGTTCGGGCGTCAGACTCATTCGATTGCGGGGTAAGGTCGGGGAATTTTTACGTCGATTTTTACATCGATCTGTAAAATTGTATCGAAAGCATCTTGCATTTCGTCACGTTATCGTCGGTTACAGGGCATTTAAAAAGTGATACTTTGTCTGTTGCCTTTTTTCGTTGCCGTTCGCTAAGATATTTCAGGACGGAGCGATAAACCGTCTTTACCTGATAAATACCGTCGGCTACCGTTTCATAAAAAAGCCGATCTATAGTAAGGACATACTCAGTTTCTCTTGAAACTGGGTATGTTCTTGTTTGTCGATCGTTTTCGATCGCAGTTTTAATTTTATCTCGAAACTTTCATGTCTCGATCGACCGTCCGTCCCGCCCTCGTTACTCATGTTTTACCCCATTCGATCGCCGAAGACATTGGCTTTCAACCGGGCGATCGCTTGGTATCCGTTAACGGAATTGCCCCTCGCGATCTGATCGATTACCAGTTTCTCTGTGCCGATGAATTTCTCACCTTAGAAGTTCTCGACGAGGCGGGAGAAACCCACACCGTCGAAATCGAAAAAGACTATGACGACGATTTGGGACTAGAGTTCGAGTCGGCTCTCTTCGATAACTTAATTCAGTGTAACAACCGCTGTCCCTTTTGTTTTATCGACCAAAAACCGCCGGGAATGCGCGATACGTTATATCTCAAAGACGACGATTACCGCCTCAGTTTCCTCTACGGCTCGTATTTGACGCTAACGAACTTACCGCCAGCGGAGTGGGAACGCATCGAACGAATGCGACTGTCGCCGCTGTACGTCTCCGTTCACGCCACGGAACCGGAGGTGCGATCGCGCCTGTTGAAAAACTCTCGCGCCGGGTTAATTTTAGACCAATTGCAGTGGTTTCAGGAGCGCCGCTTGCAAATTCACGCCCAGGTCGTCGTCTGTCCCGGTATCAACGACGGAATTCACCTAGAACGCACCTTACGAGATTTAGCCAAATTCGGCGGCGGCGAAGTTCCCGCCGTGGCTTCAGTGGCGGTGGTTCCAGTGGGGTTGACGCGGTTTCGTCCCCCGGAAGACGAACTGGTTCCCGTTTCTCCAGACGATGCAACAGCCACGATCGCGCAAGTTCGCGCCTTGCAAGCGGAGTTTCGCCGTCAGTTGGGTTCGACGTTCGCATGGCTGGCCGACGAGTGGTTTTTAATCGCCAGAATGGAGATTCCCGATACCGTCGATTACGAAGATTACCCACAAATCGACAACGGCGTGGGGTCGATTCGCCTGTTTCTCGATCGCTTTACCGAAGATAGCGATCGCTTGTTACCGGCGTCGGTGTCTCCCCCCCGTCGCTTGACGTGGATTGTGGGAAACGCCGTCCGAACCGCTTTCGACCCCATTCTCGATCGCCTCAACGCCGTAAACGGCTTAACGGTGGAAACGATCGCCCTCAATAGCGACTTTTGGGGACAGGAGATCAGCGTCACGGGAGTTCTCACCGGACGAGATCTGTTGCAAGGGTTGAAACATCGCAATTTAGGGGATGCGATCGTGTTACCCACAGTGATGTTGAAACACGGCGAAACCCGCTTTCTCGACGACGTAACCGTTGCCGATTTAGAACGAGAATTCGGCGTTCCGGTATTGTTAGCGAACGGAACCGAGGGACTGATTCAATGCTGCATCGATGCCGTCCCCACCGTAGCTACAGCCTGACATCCTCCCGATACCAACCCGTTCTCGTGCTATCAGTTCCACTGTTCCGTTATCGCGATGTTGCCATCCGGTGGCTTCCACGAGAGCGGTACGAGCGTTGTCGGCTCTCCCTCTCCCCGGCTTTTCCTCTAATCCTCCTCAACGGGCTGAAACACCGGACAACTCCCGTCGGGGGTAACTTTGAAGCCGTGAAGGGGAGAATCGGGATTGAAGCATCGCTGTCCTCGATAGTAGCGACAGTTAGCACAACAGGCGAGATGGGGGGGAACTACTCGATCGCGATCGAGTAGTTCCCGTTGCGATAACCCCCGCAGCACCAGTTCGTCTCCTTGCCACCGGGTTTCGATCAGTCCGGTGTCGGCGAAGGTTTGCCAGCGGCGATCGCAGGCCAATGTTGGAGGTAAGGTGATGGTAATACAGGTTTCGAGTTCGGTGAGTTCGCCTTCGTAGCGGCTATCGGGGAGATCGGGTTGGGGACGCTGTTCTCGCAGGGGCAGTTCGACGAGTTTTCCGACGGAGGGATAGTGGAGTTGATAGCGGTTTCGCAGTTCTTCGAGGTTGGTGAGATCGGCGAGGTAGTTGGGGGAACCGTGAACGAAGACGACGTGTTGGGGACGTAGATTGTGAATGAGCTGGGTGGTTCCAGAGCGATCGCAGTGTTCGCTGAGAAGGTAGGTTTCCACCCGCACGTTAGGCAGTTCGTCGATGCTGCTTTCGGGGACGGAATAGCCAGGTTTGAGGGGGCGCAGTACCAGCCAGTTTCGCTCGATCTCTCGACAGTATGCGTCTAAGTCGGCCTCGAGTTCGGTGAGGACGATACAAGGAGAGTCTTGCAGTCGAGGGCGATCGCTCGAGGTCAGTCGTTTCATGTGCGGCCGCACGCGATCGTCCCAAAACAGGGCTTGATGACGGGCGAAGTTTTGCACCGAAGTTGGCAGGTGAGGCAAAATTTCGAGATAGGCATCGCAGCCAGCAGCGACGCTACCGTCGACCCACAAGTCGATTTCGCGGCCGGTAAAATGGTGGTGCGATCGCAGCAGCATTAACAGTTCCTGCCCTAAGCCCAACGTTGGAACGGGCATGAGAATTCCGTAACCGTCGCTGAGAGCGCGATCGATCCGTTCGGCGAGTTGGTTTTCTTGGCTGCGCCGTCGTGGATAGCGGGCGGTTCCGTAACTCCCTTCGGTGATGAGAACGTCGGGATGCCAATCCCGCAGTTCTTCGAGAGGCAACCCGTCCACGAGGCGAGAGTTGGACAGGAGAAAGTCTCCGGTATAAACCACAGAATAGGCGCGATCGCGACCGTGATAGGTCAATCGCACCACCGACGCCCCCGGAAGATGTCCGGCGGGAAACAGTTCCACCCACAATTCATCTGCGATCTCGACGGGCGATCGCCACGGCAATCCTTGACAAAACGGGGGAACCCGTTCGACCTCGAGCCAGTTCAGCGGCAATAACTCGGCCGTAATTTCGCTGGCGTAGATGGGGAGGTACGGCGCGATTTGGTGCAGCGACAACAACCCCCGTGCGTGATCGGGATGGGCGTGAGTACAGATAACGCAGTCGGCAACGCGCATCCGACCGTCAGTCGAGAGTAGGGGGGTTAGGGTCTCTAGACCGCAATCGAGCAGGACGCGATGGGGGCCGATTCGCACCCACAAACTAATCCCTTCGTTTGTATGACCGACGCCATAGGGCAGACATTCGATCTCCATGTTTTCGATCGCCCCGTTCTCGGGCGCTCGCCTTATCGTTCGAGAATGGTGACGACAACATACCATTGTGTTCCCCGAACTTTGGAAACAACCCGAACCGGCTTGACGTTGAACCCATCAGGGATGGGGCGATGCAGGTCGATCGGGGCGTTCCCAACTTTAGGCAACTTGATGGTGTTGCCACTGAGGGGATTGTTTTTGAACTTGGGAAATACAAAGGACTTGAATTGACCGAACTTCTTTAAGCGCGGAAAATTCTCCCCAACTCCCCTTCCCAAGGGGGGCGAAGGGGGGAGGCAAAATGCATCCCAGGTATTGTTTAACCGGCGAATTGTCGCTTGCAACACCTGAAAAGGCACTTGACTCAAATGTGGAAAATGTGGAAATTGCTTCTTGGCTTTGGGCAAGTTGTTTGGCTGGCGATGGTAGGACGGCAAAGGTTCGTCTGCGAGAACTATGTATTCCTTTTCAAGCGAACACCGATCTACGAGACGCTGACGCGAAGCCATCCACTCTTTGAGTTCGCGCAGTGCGTAGTTACATACACCCCTGCACGTCTCAAGCCACACCAGCAGTTCGGTCTGATAGATTCGGTTCGTGTAGTTCATCGTCAGCATCGCTATAGGCTATCACAAGCTATGGCTACTGGTAAATGCTGGTTTCATCCCCATCGAGGGGAATCGACTTTTCAAGGGGAGTCCATGTTGTTGCCGAGCCTGCCTTGGGGGTAGCAAAAGGTCTGCAATGCTTACCCAGAAATGATTTTAAGAAATGTATCTTGACATACTCACGCCCGCTGAAGCCGGGCGTGATTCTTGACGGTTCCCAGCAACTCGCCTCCGAAGAGGTCTTACAGTCGCTCCCCGTCCGTTTAAGGTCGTGCCGATGCCCCATGCTGACCGTTTCTATATTTCTCGCAGCGTTTTCGTCGCGGTCGTGTTCAGTTTCACAACTCAAGCACACGACCGAACGTACTGATAGGTCTAATTTGCCCCACTTAAAACCACACTCCGAGCAAACTTGGCTCGTAGGCTCCCA
>NZ_JAQNCQ010000175.1:0-12847 GCF_028368005.1 Geitlerinema sp. CS-897
CCGACTCAGAGGACTTATAGGTTGGGTTTCCCTTTCGCTGAGAGGTCGTGCCTCCAGGTGGTTCGGAATCTCGTTCCGCCCTTTGCCGTACCGCTCAGGATAGGGCAATTCTAACATAGGTTCGTTGGCAATTCGTCGCCCACCTGTTCCTATGTGGTTGAATGCGGGCTAATTTTGTTCAATACCGCAACGATTGTACTGGGTTGTCGCCACGAGAAGAGACATCCTCCCGGTCGGACGACAAACTGACAAATGTGAGGGAGAACTCAGCACGCGACAGGAACCCCCCAAGAATAAGCTCAACTGTCCTTCGGTGGATATTGCTGCAACGCCTCCCGCAAATATTGCCCCGTATGGGATTCCTTCACCTCCGCCACCGCTTCCGGCGTCCCACAGGCGACGATTTCACCGCCCCGTTCTCCACCTTCGGGGCCTAAATCCACCACCCAATCGGCGCAGCGAATCACATCTAAATTGTGTTCGATGACCAAAATTGAGTTTCCCTTATCCACCAAACGCTGCATCACGTTCAATAACTGGTGAACGTCGTAAAACGATAATCCCGTCGTCGGTTCGTCAATTAAATACAACGTTTTCCCCGTGGCGCGACGGGATAACTCCGACGCTAACTTCACCCGCTGCGCCTCGCCTCCCGAAAGCGTGGGGGCGGGTTGTCCGAGGTGGATATATCCCAATCCGACGTCTAACAGAGTTTGCAGGCGACTGGCGGCGCGGGGGATGTTCTCGAA
This sequence comes from Geitlerinema sp. CS-897, assembly GCF_028368005.1. Taxonomy (NCBI): domain Bacteria; kingdom Bacillati; phylum Cyanobacteriota; class Cyanophyceae; order Geitlerinematales; family Geitlerinemataceae; genus Geitlerinema; species Geitlerinema sp. CS-897. The sequence continues at coordinate 750 of NZ_JAQNCQ010000175.1, forward strand.
AACGCCCAAGGCTTCCTCGACGGTCATGTTCAGCACGTCGGAAATCGAATGACCTTTATATTTGACCTGCAAGGTTTCTCGGTTGTATCGCGCCCCCTTACAGACATCGCACTGAACGTAAACGTCGGGGAGAAAGTTCATCGAAATCACGTTGACCCCTTGTCCGCCGCAGGCTTCGCAGCGTCCCCCTTTGACGTTGAAGGAAAACCGCCCCGGTTTGTAGCCTCTGGCTTTGGCTTCCACGGTTTCGGCGAAGACTTGGCGGATGCTGTCGAAAATTCCGGTGTAGGTGGCGGGGTTGGAACGAGGCGTGCGTCCGATGGGGGATTGGTCGATGACGATGACTTTATCGACGACTTCTTTGAGGGGTTTCTTTTTCCCGGCTTTGACGTTCAGTTCTCCGAGACCTGTGGGTAGGGGAACGCGGCGCGTAATATGGTGTTGCAGAGCTGGATAAAACAGTTCGTTGACGAGGGTAGATTTCCCCGATCCTGACACCCCGGTCACGCACACCAGTTTTCCGAGGGGAATTTCGACGTCGATATGCTTGAGGTTGTTGCGGTGGGCGTTTTTGAGAACGATCGCCCGTCCGTTTCCGGGGCGGCGTTCGGCGGGTGTTTCGATAACGCGGCGACGGCCGAGATAGGCCCCGGTCATGGAGTTTTCTGCTTTGAGGAGATCGTTTAAATCCCCCTGGGCGACGATTTCGCCGCCGTGAACTCCCGCCCCCGGTCCGATATCGATAATGCGATCGGCGCTGCGGATGGTTTCTTCGTCGTGTTCGACGACAATGAGGGTATTTCCTAAATCTCGGAGTTTGGTGAGGGTTCGCAGCAGGCGACCGTTATCTCGCTGGTGGAGTCCGATGCTGGGTTCGTCGAGGACGTAGAGAACGCCAGTTAATCCCGAACCGATTTGGGTGGCGAGGCGGATGCGTTGGGCTTCTCCACCGGAGAGGCTGGTGGCCGATCGATCCAACGTTAGGTATTCTAAGCCCACGTCGATGAGAAACTGGAGGCGGGCGCGAATTTCCCGTAACACCAATTCGGCGATTTTCGCCTGACGATCGCTCAACTCCAGTTGTCCGACTCGTTCTAAGCTGGTTTCGATCGAAATCCCGGTTAAATCGGTAATGTTGTACTGTCCGACGCGCACCGCCAGAGATTCGGGTTTGAGACGTTTTCCGCCGCAGCGATCGCAGACTTTATCGACGAGATACTGTTCGAGTTTGTCCTTAATTGGGTCGGAAGAGGTTTCTTCGTACTGGCGTTGTAAGATCGCTAGCACGCCCGAAAAATGACGGTAGTAGCCGCGATTTTCCTGATAGCGCGAATCGGTTTCGACCCAAATGGGATCGGGTGCGCCGTAGAGAATAACTTTTTGTTGTTCCGGCTTTAGCTGGTTCCAAGGGGTGTTTAGCTCGAAGCCAAAGGCTTGTCCGACGCTGTAGAGTAGCGAGAGGTAATACGTGTTGTCTTTTTCCGACCAGGGAGCGATCGCACTGTAAACCGGGGCTTCGAGATCGGGAACCACCAGTTCCGCCGAAAACATTCGCGAACTTCCCAAGCCGTGACAGGCCGGACAAGCCCCGTAAGGGGAGTTGAAGGAAAACAGACGCGGCGAGAGTTCTTCCATCACCGCCCCGTGTTCGGGACAGGCGAAGTTTTCAGAAAAGACGATTTCCTGGGGACGGTCTTCGTTGGGGAGTTGCGCCGAGATCGCGGCGACGCCGTTGGCTTGTTGGAGTGCGGTGGAGAGGGAGTCGGCGAGGCGTTCTTGAATTCCCTCTTTTTTGACGAGGCGATCGACGACAATTTCGATATCGTGGCTGTAGTTTTTATCGAGTTCGATTCCGTCGCTGAGATCGCGGATCTCGCCATCGACGCGCACGCGCACGAAGCCCTGGGAGGTTAAACTCGAAAGGAGCTTTTTGTGAGTTCCTTTTTTCCCCCGGACGACGGGGGCGAGAATTTGGAACTTGGTGCGATCGGGGAGTTCGAGAACGCGATCGCACATCCAGTCTATGGTTTGGGGCGCGATCGAGCGATCGCAGTGAGGACAGTGGGGTTCTCCGGCGCGTCCGAAGAGTAAGCGCAGGTAGTCGTAAATTTCCGTCACCGTTCCCACGGTCGATCGCGGGTTGTGAGAGGTGGACTTTTGGTCGATGGAAATGGCCGGACTCAAGCCTTCGATGGATTCGACGTCCGGTTTGTCGAGTTGGCCGAGGAACTGACGGGCGTAGGCGCTGAGGGATTCGACATAACGGCGCTGTCCCTCGGCGAAAATGGTATCGAAGGCGAGGGAGGATTTCCCCGATCCCGAAACTCCGGTAAAAACGATCAGGCGATCGCGCGGGAGGTCGAGATCGATGTTTTTGAGGTTGTGTTGGCGCGCTCCCCGAATGCGAATCGCGTTTTGTAAACTCGGAGAGAGACCGTTTTGAGAAATGTTGCTGAGGGGTTCGGGAGTCTTCGCGCGTCGTGCCATATCGACCTTCGATACAATCGTTTACATTTTACGATAACGGTTTCCCCGATGGGCGACCCCGCGATCGCTGTCTTCTCTAATTATTGAATTTGAATTGAATTTGATGAATATCGAGCAATATTACGATACTTGGGCCTCAACCTACGATACCGTAGAAAACCGAACGCGAGATCTCGATGCGATCGCCGTGCGATCGACCTTTGCCAACGCCCGTTTTTCAACGATTCTCGAAGCCGGTTGCGGAACCGGAAAAAATACAAGTTTTTGGCTCGAAATTTGCGATCGCGCGATCGCCTTAGATTTTTCTTCCGAAATGCTGGCAGAAGCCCAGAAAAAACTCAACTCTCCCAACCTTGAATTTCAGGTTGCCGATATTTCTAGACCCTGGGAAATTGGCGATCGCACCGTCGATCTCGTGACTTTCAATCTCGTTCTCGAGCATATTCAGGACTTAAAACCTATCTTTCGAGAAACGTCACGAGTCCTCAAGCCATCGGGGAAACTCTTCGTTTGCGAACTGCACCCAACTCGGCAATATTTAGGCGGTCGCGCGGAGATAAAAACAACATCGAACACCCTCCAAATCCCCAGTTACGTCCACCCTATTTCTGATTTTATCGAAAGTGCAGAAGAGTGTGGATTTTCTCTCGAGCGTCTCAAAGAATGGTGGAGCGATCGCGATCGAAACAAGCCGCCTCGGTTACTATCTCTGCTCTGGACTAAATCTTGAAATGACTTGCAAAAATTGGTTCGATTCTCTAGATTAGAACTCAAATTTCAGATCGGTTTAACCGTTGCGATCGCGCTCTAGTCCCGTCCGAACTCGGCTTTAAAATTTAATACATAAAAATGATTTTTTGTCAAGACCTTATCGAGCGGCATCCTCAACTGTGGCACGATGCCACGCACCATCCGTTTCTCGATGCCTGCCAATCGGGGACGATCGGCCTAGCACAGTTCGACACCTGGCTCGTCCAAGACTATCAATTTGTCGTCGAGTTTACCCGCTTTCTCGCCAACGTTCTCACCGGCGCCCCCGTCGAACACTTCGATGTTTTGCTGGGGGGATTAGTGGCGATAAAAGACGAATTGAACTGGTTTCGCGAGAAAGCCCGCGAACGGGGGTTGACCCTGCAAACCGACAAACACCCCACCGGCGAAGCGTATACTCAGTATTTAGCCAGTTGGGAAGTCAAACCGTACCCCGTCCGAGCCACTGCGTTGTGGGCGATCGAGCTGGCCTACAATCAAGGATGGCAGCTTCCGGGTAAAATGGCCGCGCCTTACGACGAATTCGCCGATCGCTGGGGAAATCCAGAGTTTACAGAATACGTCAAACATCTAGAACGCCAAGCAGACGAAAGCCTGCAAGCGGCCTCCGAACCGGTACAGCAACAAGCCGAAGCGGTGTTTCGAGAGGTGGCGCGGTTGGAACGGGAGTTTTGGCAGATGGCGTTTGCGAGTCCGTCGGAAAATTTCGCGTAAATTAGAAAAAAATTACGTTTCCGGCTCGTGCGTCGGGACAGCGAACGGTACAGAGTAGAAGAACGGTCGTTCTCTGTATGTAACGACGCAGATGGAAGGTGTGGTTGTGGTAGTGAGGTTGTTGGTTGGGTTCGTGGGGATCGTATGGGGATGGATTGCGATCGCCGGGCTGTCTGACGTATCCGCCCAACCCGTCCCCCCGATCGCCCCCGATCTCCCACCCCTTCCAGATCGGTTTCCTGCCACTGACGATATTTTAGACCTGCCAAATCTCCCGTCGCCCGAAGTTTCCGATCCGTCTCAACTGACGTCGGACGAGGCGATCGCCGTTCGAGAAATTCGCGTGTTGGGAAATACGGTGTTTTCCGAAGAAGACCTCGCGCCAATTCTCTCGTCCTATTTAGGTCGGCGCGTATCCTTCGAGGAACTCATCGCCCTGAGAACGGCGATTACCGATTTGTACGTCCGTCACGGTTACACCACCTCGGGGGCGTTCGTTCCGCCGCAGGATGTCACCGAGGGAATCGTCCGAGTGCAGGCGGTCGAAGGTCGATTAGAGGCGATCGAAATTGAGGGATTAGAGCGAATTTCCGATCGCTACGTGAGAAATCGCATTCGCCGCGCCAGCCAGCCGCCGTTGAATCTATCTCAGTTAGAAGCGGCGTTACAACTGCTGCAACAAGATCCCGCCATCGACACCGTTCGGGCCGAACTCACCGCCGGAAGTGCGCCGGGTTTGAGTCGGTTGCGGTTGACCCTCGAAGAAGCCTTTCCCCTCAACGGGACGCTGTGGGTGGAAAACCGGGATTCTCCCAGTGTGGGATCGATTCGCGGTTCGGTGAGTTTACAAGGAAACAGTTTGTTGGGAGTCGGCGATCGCCTCTCGGGAGAGTTGGGAATTACCGAAGGGGTGACCGAGGGATTCGTGGAGTTCGCAATTCCCGTCAACGCCCAGAATACGGAACTGCGAGCGTTTTACCGACGGGTGGGAAGTCGCGTCGTCGAAGACCCTTTCGATCGCTTGGATATTCGATCGACTGAGGAAGAGTTTCGGTTGGGAGTGATGCAGCCGTTGATAGAAACGCCTAATCGGGAGTTCGCGGTGGGGGCGTCTTTGGGATTGCAGCGATCGCGAACGTTTATTTTCGACGACGAACCGTTTTCGTTTTCTGAGGGGCCTGAAGAGGGGCGATCGAACGTGACGGCGTTGCGGTTGACTCAGGAGTGGACGAGTCGATCGCGGTATGAAGTTTTGGCGGCGCGATCGCAGCTGACGTTTGGGTTAGATTTGTTCGACGCCACCTCCAACGATGACGCCCCCGACGGTGCGTTTTTCGCCTGGTTGGGACAGTTTCAGTGGGTGCGATCGCTCGGTGGCGATACGTTATTGATTACTCGCCTGGCCACGCAACTGTCAACGGACGAATTACTTCCCATCGAGCAGTTTAGCATCGGCGGCCCGACGACGGTTCGCGGTTATTTGCAAAATCAGCGAGTCGGTGACAGCGGCGTGGTGGGTTCGGTGGAGTTGCGGGTTCCAGTTCTCCGCGATCCTGGAGGGTGGGGAACGATTCAACTGACGCCATTTGTGGATGTGGGAACGGTGTGGAATTTAGGGAGCGATCGCGACGTTCCGAGTCCGAGTACGCTTGTGGGAACGGGGATCGGGTTACGGTGGGAGTTATCGCAGGAGTTATCCGCGACAGTGACTTGGGGAATTCCGCTCGTTGAAGTGAGCGATCGGGGCGATTCGTTGCAAGCCGACGGAATTTACTTTTTCATTCGCTACAATCCGTTTTGAAACGGAATCTGTTTTCGAGTGGCTGGGTTTGAAAAATTTTTCACCACAGAGACACAGAGGACACAGAGTTTTTTTGCAATGGGGATGAGAAACCGTTGTTCTCAAGCAGGATTGAATATGAGAGGGTTTTGAGATCGAATCGGGGTGCATCTCAATGGATGTAAAAATATGAGTTTGAGGTAGGTTGGGTTTCGCTCTCGCTCCACCCAACAACAGCTCAATTCAGTGCAGAGACTCCGATCTGATAAATTTACATTTTTGAAACGCACCCTTGAATCTTGAATTTTTCTCCCGTTCGTCAAGTTATTTCATTTTTGAATCGGCGCTTCATAAAAACAAGGCAGGAGAAACGTTAAATCGCTTGCCTAATGCCTTGGCTTGAGCTTTGCTAATGCTTCGTTTGCGGTTGAAGACTTCCGACGCAATTCCTTTCGAGACAAAGACATCGAGCAAGTCTTTTTGTTTTAGGTCGTTAGCGCGAACCAGTTCCTCTAAAATATCGTGAGGATCGGCGATATCTTCGACCGGACAAATTCGTTTTTCGTAATCTTCCACTAAAATCGATAACAGTTCTAGCATCGACGCTTCGGCTTCTGTGATTTGCGCTTCGTCGATGTCCATTAGTCGATCGATCTCCGTCAAAAACCGTTCTTTTTCAGCGTCAGTTTGAATGGGTTTCGGCTCTATTTTTGTGAGTAGATTTCGATACAGCGTTGCATTCATGGCTTTAACACTCTCGTCTTGGTATACCGAGAAACAGATTAAATCTGCTTCTCGGTCGTTTTTTATTCGTTTATGTTTTCCACTTTTCTTTGTCGTATTCTTTATGAGTTAATATGCTTGCTATTCTTACGATTTTACGTTTGTAATTTATTTTGGCTATAAGTCTGTAATGATTTCCTTTTATATTAAAAACTGTATATCCTTCCACATAATCTACCGAACGGTTATAAGTTTGTTTGATTTCTGACAAATGTTTCCATCGTGCTTTCTCTGTAATTTTTTTCCAGGTATTGAGTGCTATTTTTGCATCAGGATACTGTTGAGAGAATTTCTGGATTACTGCCATATTTAAAATTCTCATAGGTGATTTTATGAGTGAAGCTTGTTCTCAAAATGAGAACAAGCTCTAATTTAGCCTGTAGATTGGCTCGTGTCAAGGGGATTGGCGAAATTAGGGGTTCGATCGAGCGAATTTCAATACATAGCTGAGCGACTTTGTCAAGATAAAACTGCAAAAACATCGCGAGTACGTTAAAATGAATAGCCGAAACTGTAACCTGTGTAACAAATCAGCTCGCTCCGCAGTACGCGAACCTAACGGAATTGAGATCGATGCGAAAACACATCATTGGCGTCATGGGGCCCGGAGACGGCGCAACCGAGAGCGATCGCGCCCAAGCCAGAGAACTCGGAAAAGCGATCGCCTCTCGAGGGTGGGTACTGCTGACAGGCGGGCGCAACATCGGCGTGATGGAAGCCGTCAACCAAGGCGCAAAAGAAGCCGGAGGACTGACGATCGGCATTCTCCCCGACAGCGACGCCAGCCGCCTGTCCGACTGTATCGATTTACCCATTTTTACCGACCTCGGCAACGCCAGAAACAACATCAACGTCTTATCCAGCGATGTCGTCGTCGCCTGCGGAATGGGACTCGGCACCGCCTCAGAAGTTGCCTTAGCCTTAAAAAACGGAAAATCCGTCGTCTTGCTAAACGTCGATTTAATTACGCAAGATTTCTTTCAAAAATTCGCCATCAATATCGCCGTTGCCCAAACCGCAGCCGAGGCGATCGAAATCGTAGAAGCCCTCATCGAACCCCAGTAACCGTCAATTCCTGACAAGACGCTCTAGCGGTCTCCAGACTCGATCGGCTAAACTAAACGGGTAAAATTCCCGTGTCAGCACCTCTTGGGGTCTCGCTTGACTCGCTGCAAAATCTTTCCCAACTCAACCGTTGTGTCGTCCCAGTCGTGACCTAGGAAAAGCCACCATGTCCAACGCACCAACGTCCTCCAACACAACGGCCAAGCAGAAACCCCAGAAACGGCGGAGTCTACCCGAACTGCTCGAAATGGTTTCGATCGCGGGTTCCGGCGTTGGTATCGGCGTCGCCTTCCTCACCCAACAAGTATTGCACGCTGCCGTCCCCATGACGATCGCCATGTCTCTCGGCGTCATCAACCGCCAGCGATTTCAGAAGCAGATGCAGCAGGAGTACGTCACCTCGATGACACAACTCCATCAAAACCTCAAAACCTTTCCCAATCCCGTTAATCTCGATCCCGTATTGCAGAAAGTGGTGAGTCTCGAACAGGCGAACCAGGCGATAAACCGACAACTCGAACACCTGCAACGGGAACTTCGACATCAAGCCAAGCCGCAACAAATGGCAGAGATGCGACAGGCGATCGCCAACCTGAAAACCGATCTCGATCGAATGCAAGCCTTCGCCAACCAGCAACGAGAACGCGAACGCCAAGTCAACCAGCAAATCGCCCAACTCCACAACTGGTTCGAGCAGCTACCCCAGCCGCAAAAAGCCACCGAATACAAACGAGTCGAAAACGCGATCGCCCTTCTCCATCGCGAACTCGCCGTCATCAAAGGTCGCCTCGCCCCCCTCGAAGCCAGCGACTTATCCGGCGTCCAAGCCAACATCACCCAACTGCAAGGCTACTTACAACAAGTCTCTGACGGCATAAAACCCCTCAAACGCAGACAGCGGGACATGGTGAAACGGCTGTTTCCCCGTACGATCGAACTGCTTAACGAACTGCGTAAAGCCGAAGGAACGCCCCAAGACGTTAAAAAAGCGGTCGTTCACCGTCCGCCACCGCCGACTGTCAGCCACACCATGCGCCAACCCAACCCCCAAACGCCCCAGCAGGGGAACGGTTGGCAAGCCTACACCCAAGCCGAGATGCTACGCCAACGCCGCGATCGACACAACGCACAACAGCAACGTCAAGGCGATTCGAGTCTGTGATGAGGGGATGAGGGGATGATGGAGAAAACACTGTTCCCCGTTCCCTATCAACTATTCCTGCAAGTACTGTGAGATAATAGCCGATCGCCACCGGAAGTTTAATGGGGTGAGGGTATGGCACCAATCGTCCAAAAATACGGGGGAACCTCTGTCGGATCGATCGAACGACTGCAAGCGGTTGCCCAGCGTGTCGCAAACACCGCCAAAAACGGACAGCCTGTCGTGGTGGTGGTGTCGGCGATGGGAAAAACGACAGATAGTCTCGTGCAGATGGCGGGCGAAATTTCGTCGAATCCATCTCGCCGGGAAATGGATATGCTGCTCTCAACGGGGGAACAGGTTTCCATCGCCCTGTTGAGTATGGCATTACAAGAACGGGGCGTTCCCGCCATTTCCATGACCGGGGCGCAAGTGGGAATCGTCACCGAAGCCGCCCATAGTCGCGCCCGCATTCTGCAAATTCAAACCGATCGCCTCGAACGTCACCTCAACGCCGGTAAAGTCGTCGTCGTCGCCGGATTCCAGGGAATCGCCCTCGGAGAAGAATTAGAAATTACCACCCTGGGGCGGGGCGGTTCCGATACCTCCGCCGTGGCGTTAGCCGCCGCCCTCAACGCCGATCGCTGCGAAATCTATACCGACGTTCCCGGTATCCTCACCACCGATCCACGTTTGGTTCCTGACGCCCAACTCATGGACGAAATCACCTGCGACGAAATGCTGGAGTTGGCCAGTTTGGGGGCGAAAGTCCTGCATCCTCGGGCGGTGGAAATCGCCCGCAACTACGGCGTTACGTTAGTAGTGCGATCGAGTTGGACCGACGATCCCGGTACTCGCGTCATCGCCCCGGAACGCACCCCGCGCAAGTTGGAAGGCTTGGAACTGGTGCATCCAGTCGATGCAGTGGAATTCGACGCAGATCAGGCGAAAGTGGCGCTGTTGCGGGTGTGCGATCGCCCCGGTATCGCCGCCACGCTCTTCGGTGAAATCGGGCGTCAAAGCGTCGATGTCGATTTAATCGTCCAGTCGATTCACGAAGGAAACACCAACGACATCGCCTTCACCGTCACCAAAAACATACTCGATCGCGCCGAATCCGTCGCGGCGGCGATCGTTCCCGCCCTGTCTCCGCAAAGCGAGAACAACCAAACCGACGTTATCGTCGATCGCGACATCGCCAAAGTCAGTATCGTTGGCGCAGGAATGATCGGACGTCCCGGCGTGGCGGCGGAAATGTTCAGTACCCTCGGAAAAGCCGGGGTCAACATTCAAATGATTTCCACCTCGGAAGTCAAAGTCAGTTGCGTGATTGACGCATCAGACGGCGATCGCGCCATTGCAGCCCTGTGCGAGACCTTTGACGTTCACATCTCCACCGTGCGCGAACGGGAAATCGCCGACGCCGACGCCGTGAAACCGCCCGTAGTGCGGGGTGTGGCGCTCGATCGCGGACAAGCTCGTCTAGCCATTTTACAAGTTCCCGATCTGGCCGGACGCGCCGCGCGAATTTTCCAATTCCTCGCCGAACACGGAATCAGCATCGATACCATTATCCAATCCCAACGCTGTCGCATCCTCAACAACATCCCTACCCGCGACATCGCCTTTACCATCGCCCAAACCGACGCGGAAGTGGCGCGAGAACTCCTGACGCCCTTGTTGGAAGAAATGGGATGCGGTGAGTTAGTCGTTGACGAATCCATTTCTAAGGTGAGTATTGTCGGTTCGGGAATGATCGGACAACCGGGAGTCGCGGCGAAAATGTTCGCCGCCCTCGCCAAAGAAAACATCAACATCCAAACCATCGCCACCTCAGAAATCAAAATTAGCTGTGTCGTTCCTGAAGATGACGGCGTGAAAGCCTTACAAGCGGTTCACGCGGCGTTTGGGTTGTCGAAGGGGTGATGGGATGAGGTGATGATGAGATGATGAGATGACGGGATGATGCGTTATGCGGAAATACGATCTGACAACGGACGAGATGTTCTGGACGCGTAACGCATCCTTGTCTGTTGGCGGTGTACGTTGGCGGTGCGTGACAATGTATTGGTCTCACAATTTACACCCTATTTTTCAAGTCACGCACCCTACCAAAGATTGGGAATGATGACTGATACAAAATCTCTGGCGGGATTTCTCAACCTGGACAAACCTCAAGGTTGGACATCTCACGATTGCGTCGCCAAGGTGCGGCGATTGTTGAAATTAAAAAAAGTCGGTCATGGAGGAACCCTCGATCCGATGGCGACGGGGGTTTTACCCATCGCCGTGGGAAAAGCGACGCGGTTGATTCAATATCTCCCGCCGGGAAAGGCTTATAACGCCACGGTGCGGTTTGGGGTGCGAACCACGACTGACGATCTCGAGGGGGAGACGATTTCAGTTAAGCCGAATTCGGGGGTGACGTTGGAATCTGTGCGTCAGGCGATTCCGCAATTTATCGGATCGATCGCCCAAATTCCACCGAAATACAGCGCCATTCAAGTGGACGGAAAACGGCTGTACGATTTAGCCAGGGCGGGAGAAGACGTTGAGGTTCCCTCGCGACAGGTGGAAATTTCCAGCATTGACATTCTCGATTGGCGCAACGGTGAATTTCCAGAAGTGGATTTAGCGATCGCCTGTGGCGGCGGAACTTACATTCGCGCGATCGCCCGTGATTTGGGAGAAGTCCTCGGAAGCGGCGCAACGTTGGCGCAACTGCTTCGCACCCACAGCAGCGGCTTTTCGATTGCGGAGAGTTGGACGATCGATCGCCTCGCCGAAACCGTCGAAAATAACGAATTACAACTGCTTCCCCCGGAATCGGCGTTGAAACACCTCCCGTCTCTGTCGCTTCCCGAAACGTTGGCGCAACGGTGGCGTCAAGGACAACGGTTGCAACTCGACGACGCCCAACAGGAAAGTGAATTCGTCGCAGTTGTTGACGAAATGGGAACCTTCCTCGGCGTGGGAACTTGGAAACCGAACCAAGCTCTCCCGGTTCTCGCCCCGAAAATGGTATTCGATCGGTAATATTCCTAGAAACTGGATTTCTGCGTAATTTCGAGTGTGTTAGGTTTGCAGTAGAGCTTATCGTCTTTCTGTCCGCGATCGATGACTTCCCAAAACTCTCCCGAGGAATCCCGCGATTTCAAACCGAACCGAGAAAAAGAAGACGAACAGTTTCAAACCGACATTTTCCGGGGTCGAAAATTCGGGTGCATCTCAGTTTTGCAAAAATATTGCTAAAACAGAGTGCCATTTAAGTAAGCACAGCGTAAAGAAAGAATCTTAGAAACATTCTCTACTTTCCATTGCGCTCCCGATATTTTGACTCGCATTCCGATTTGCTTA
>NZ_JAQNCQ010000176.1:0-11756 GCF_028368005.1 Geitlerinema sp. CS-897
ACTTACTATGCAAGAAATCGCTGAAATCCTTACAGGAAAAGAGTTTTTGCTAAACGGTATAAAAAGTCCGCTCAAATCGCGAAATTCCTTTCCAGATATAGGCTACAAGCATTTACCCTACACACCAAGGTCGGAAGAGCCGATTATGGCCGTTCCAAGGAGCGATCGACTATATCACCGACGACAAAAATCAAAAAAAAATGAGGGCTATTATTTCAAGGTGGTCAGAAATTCGAGAGGCGTATAAAAACAAAGATCGAAGTAACTCACTCTATTATCTGTCGAATGCTTCTGGCCAACCTCCAAGAATTGCTAAAGAAAAATTTGACTGGCCGTCTAAAAGATCGATTAGTGATTCCAAAACAAGTGCAGGACTCGATCGAACTGACGATATCAAAAAGGGAATTTACCAGACATTAAAGCTAGGAATTTTAGCTCAACAGCAACTTCAAGTAAAAAATATCAAAACAGCCCTAATTTCAAATTTACCTGCCTATCGTCACGGACCAGAATATCTCGAACCGTTTTACGATATCTTGTGGACGTTTGAAGATAAAATGTTGAGATCGACCATAGCGATCGACGAAAAATTTAATCGATGCTTTGACTATATAATTTGTCTGGAATATTCTTTTTTGAGGGGAGATTTACTGTGGAAATATACAATCATATTGCTCGAAAAAATAGCGATCTCGTTCTCGAAAGAATCCGACATTTACCGCCAGGAGGGAAGATGTCAGATTTACCGCTCCATTTACAGCATCACAGTTTTGTCAGAAAAGGGGCGAAAAAAACTGGCGGTCCGAACATGAGATTGTTAAGGCTGTTACCAGACAAGCCCAGCTTAACAGTCACTGCTTATATTTTTAACAAATTCGTACATCCCACGGAAGACAGGTATATTACCCCTCGCGAAGCGGCTTGCTTGCAAGATTTTTCAGATTCTTATGTATTTGTTGGTAATTTAGGACAAGTCCAGCAGCAAATTGGGAATGCAGTTCCCGTTCGCTTAGCTAAGGCGATCGCGGAATCTGTTGCGAGTTTTTTAGAATCTCGTGGATATCGAGGCGAAATCCCCATTGCATCCTATTTTAGCGGGGCAGGTGGTTTCGATTTGGGTTTTGAATCTGTTACAGGAAATATCAAGTTTGTCACGAAATTTACCACCGACATCGATCGCGCCTGCGGTGCGACAATTCAATTCAATAAACCCCAGTGGAACTTTCACCTAGGGGATATTCGCGAATGTAGCCCAGAGTTAGCCTTAAAAACCATTGGACAACGGCCAATTGTCACGATTGGCGGCCCGCCTTGTCAAACCTTTAGCGTGGCGGGAAAGCAAAAAGGGACGATCGATCCGCTAGGAAAACTCTATCGTGATTATCTCAAACATATCTAGCATTTAAATCCTGAAATTGTGGTTTTAGAAAACGTTTACGGACTCGCACAAGTCAAAAGCTCAAACGCGCTAGAAGAAATCTATAAAGCCTTTGCAGAAATTGGCTATGGCGTCAAGCATCAAACGCTGCTGGCGGCAGATTACGGGACGCCACAATTGAGGAAACGGTTAATCTTTGTGGCGGTGCGTGGTGAAAATACCTTTGAATTTCCCTTACCTCAATATGTCACCGAACCTGATTTGTTCGATCGCCCCCTGTATCGAGGTGCGGGTAATTCCTTCGCTCATCTTCCACCCCCGACATTTTTCGATCGCGATTCCGACGAAACGATCGATATCGAGTCGGTGACGCTCCCGACAGCCATCTAGAAGAGAGCATCCGGGTTTGCGCGAACAGGGCGGCGATCGCGATAATGAGTAATTGACTACCGACAACCTGCCCGCTATGACCTCCGATCGCACCCCGCGAAGACGCCGCGAAAACGACTGGCGGCTCTTTTTACGTCTCGTTCCCTACGCCAAACGCAACCAGAAATTGCTCTGGGTGGCGTTCGCGTTGCTCGTTCCCCTGTCGTTGGCGGGTTCCGTTCAGCCGATCCTCGTCGGACAAACCATTTCCTTCATCCGCCAGGAACCGACGTACTTTTTCCTCGACGGAAAAACCTTTTCCGACGGAATTGCCATTCTCGTGGGATTGCTGTTTTTGACGATCGCGCTGCGAGCAGTTCTCGACAGCGTGCAAAGCTTTCTGGTGCAAATCGTCGGACAGCGCATGACAATGCAGATTCGTAACGATCTCTTCGATCGCGTCACGTCTCTGTCGTCGAGTTTCTTCGATCGCACCCCCGTCGGACGACTCATTACCCGTTTGACGAGCGATGTCGAAGCCCTCGGCGATGTCTTCTCCACCGGAGCGATCGGGATCGTCTCCGACTTAGCCACGATTTTGGTCATCGTCATCGTCATGTTTAGCGTACAGTGGCAGTTGGCGCTGCTGTTGGTGGCGATGTTGATTCCCGTATCGGCGGTGGTGATTTACTTCCAGCAGCAGTTTCGCAAAGCCAACTATCGCGCTCGCGAAGAACTCTCTCGCCTCAACTCGTCCCTACAAGAGAACATCGTCGGAATCAGCATCGTGCAACTGTTTCGACGAGAACGCTACAACGCCGAAGCCTTTCGCAGCATCAACCAACAGTACATCGAAGCCGTCGATCGCACCATCTTTCACGATTCCGCCGTCTCCGCCACCCTCGAATGGATTTCCCTGGTGGCGATCGCGGGGGTACTCTGGTTAGGGGGCGATCGCGTCATGGAAGGTCAGATGAACTTCGGTTTGCTGGCGTCCTTCATTCTCTTCGCACAACGGTTGTTCGATCCCCTGCGTCAGTTCGCCGACAAATTCACCTCCCTGCAATCGGGATTTACCGCCGTCGAACGCATTAGCGACTTGCTCGACGAACCCATCGACATTCAAGATCCCGAACACCACGAAACCGCGTCGATCGCGCTAAGCACCGCTTCGGCGAACGCATCCGATATCAGCGGCGAAATCCGCTTCGAGAACGTTTGGTTCGGCTACAAACCCGACGAATACGTCATTCGCGATCTCAACTTCACCATTCGTCCCGGCGAAAAAGTGGCGTTAGTGGGGCCGACGGGAGCCGGAAAAAGTTCGATTATTCGCCTGTTGTGTCGGCTGTACGAACCCCAAAAAGGTCGTATCCTCGTCGATGGAATCGACATTCGCAACTTGCGTCAGTCCGAACTTCGCCAACACATCGGCGTGATTTTACAAGACGGATTCGTGTTCGCCGGAGACGTCAAGAGTAACATTACATTAGGCGAAACCTATCCGTTCGAGACGATTAAAGCCGCCGCCGAACAAACCAACGTCTCGCAGTTTATCGAACAACTCCCCCAAGGATACGATACGCGACTGCGAGAACGGGGAACCAACCTGTCCGGCGGACAGAAACAACTGTTAGCCTTTGCGCGAGTGGCGATTCGCGATCCGAAGATTATGGTTCTCGACGAAGCCACGGCGAACTTAGACGTCAAAACCGAAGCCTGGATTCAACAAGCCCTCGATCGCCTTCTCGAAACCCGAACGGCGATCGTCATCGCCCACCGCCTCTCAACCATCCGCAACGTCGATCGCATTCTCGTCCTCAAACGCGGCCAACTCGTCGAATCGGGAAGTCACGAAGAACTTCTCGACTCCAACGGACTGTACGCCAGCCTGTACAAACTGCAATTACTCGGAAGCTCGTGAGGAGCAGTGTTTCAGTCATCCGTGAAGACAGGGAACAGTCACCAGTCACCAGTCACCAGTCACCAGTGAAGACAGCAAACAGATAACTGTTTCTCCCCTGCTCCCCTGCTCCCCTTCTCCCCTTCTCCCCCTCTCCCCCTCTCCTCCTCTCCCCTTCTATGGATCTAATTCTCTGTCACACCACCGCCGACTTCGACAGCCTGGGCGCGGCTGTGGGACTGGCGCGGCTGCGTCCCGGTTCCCGTATCGTATTGACGGGGGGATGTCATCCGGGGGTGGAAGAATTCGTGCGGTTGCATCGCGACGAATACCCGCTGATCGAACGGCGATCGGTCAATCCCGATCGCATCCGTTCGATTACCGTCGTCGATACCCAATACCGCGATCGCCTCGGGAAAGCCGCCGACTGGTTCGATGCGCCCCATCTCCAAGAAATCGCCCTCTACGATCACCACCCCGTTACGAATTCCGACATTCACGCCACTGTGCGCGAAATCGAACCCCTCGGTGCAGTCACCACCCTCGTCGCCGAAAAACTTCAAGAACGAGAGGTGAGTTTGACGGTTCACGAAGCCACGGTCATGGCGTTGGGAATTCACGTCGATAGCGGTTCGCTCACTTACGACCACAGTACCCCCCGAGACGCCTTGGCGTTAGCGTGGTTGATGAAACAAGGCGCCAGCGTTCCCGTCATCGCCGAGTATATCGAACCCGGTTTGTCCGATCCCTTACAAAACTTGCTGTCCGAGGCGTTGGATACCGTGGAAACCGAAACCGTCTGGGGTTACGATATCGCCTCAGTGATATTGCAGACACCGCACTACGTCCCCGGTTTGGCGGGGTTGGCGTCGCGCCTGCTGGAACTGACCGACACAGACGCGATCGTTCTGGTTCACGAATACGCCACCCACGGCGACGAGCCGAGAATTGCCGTCATCGGGCGATCGCGCGTTCCCGAAACCGATCTCAACCGTATTTTTCAACAGATCGGGGGTGGCGGTCACGCCAAAGCCGCTTCAGCACAACTGAGAAATGCCGACCCCAAGGAAGTCGTCAAAACACTACGGGAGGCGCTCGACCGACAAATTCCCCCACCGCCGACGGCTCGGGATATCATGTCGTCCCCCGTGCGGACGATTCGCCCCCAAACCACCATCGGCGAAGCCCATCGCATTCTGCTGCGTTACGGCCATTCCGGTCTGTCCGTGGTGAACGAAGGCGATACTCTCGTCGGCGTCATTTCCCGACGGGATCTCGATATCGCCCTGCACCACGGCTTTAACCACGCCCCCGTCAAGGGATACATGACCACTCACCTGAAAACCATCGAACCGAATACCTTACTCCCCGACATTGAGTCGTTGATGGTGACATACGATATCGGACGCCTTCCCGTCCTCGAAAATGGGGAGTTGGTGGGAATCGTTACCCGAACCGACGTTTTGCGGGAGTTGCATCAAGACAGTACCAAACTCTGCCCCCTTCACGCGTCAGAACGACGCGGTTTCGAGATAGGGGGAAAGGACAACGGCCGTTTTCTCCTCCAACGGGAATCGGATTTACTGGAGATCGTGCGATCGAGCGTGTCCGAACCCTTGTGGACGTTACTCAGCCAAGCCGCCGAAGCCGCAGAGGAGCGAGGTTGGCATTTGTATCTCGTCGGCGGTGCGGTTCGCGATTTGCTGTTGGCGATTCAAACGGCGAACTCGGGAGACATTCCCCCAGACGAGTTACAAGTCGATTTAACGGATATCGATTTAGTCGTCGATGGTTTCCATCGTTCGGCTACGGTTGGCGCGGGGGTCGAACTGGCGAAGGTGCTGCAAAACAGCCATTCTGCCGCCCGTTTGGACGTTCACGGGCAGTTTCAAACGGCGGCGTTGCTGTGGCACAAAGACCCGGTGTTCGATTCTTTATGGGTGGATATTGCCACGGCGAGGACGGAATTTTATCCCTATCCGGCGGCGAACCCGGAAGTCGAAGCCAGTTCGATCCGACAAGATCTCTACCGCCGCGATTTTACGATCAACGCTTTGGCGGTGCGGTTGACTTGTCCCCATCGCGGTAAGTTATTCGATTTTTTTGGGGGGCTGTTGGATTTGCAAGACGGCTTGGTGCGGGTGTTGCATCCCAACAGCTTTATCGAAGATCCGACGCGGATTTATCGTGCGGTGCGCTTTGCGGTGCGGTTGGGGTTCGACATCGAAGAACAGACTGAGGGTTATATTCGCCACGCTCTCGACTGTGGCGTGTACGATCGCTCTCGTCTTCACGAGAATTCTCCTAAAGTCCCCAGCGATCGCCTTCCGGCGTTGCAAACCCGCTTGAAAAACGAGTTGAAATACCTGTTACAAGCACCCTATTGGAAACCCGCCTTGCGAAAAATCGACGAGTTACGAGCGTTGCAGTGTATTTATCCCGGTTTGGCATTGACCCGTCAGATGTGGTGGCAAGTTCGCTTGGTCGATCGCTGGTTACATCGGTTTCGCGATATTGGCGATCGCAAACCCGTCCCTTCTCCCCCTCACTGGCAAATCCTTTTAGAAGTCATTTTGTCTCACGTTCGCCCCGACCGACGCGGTACGGTGGCGCGACACCTGCAACTTCCCGAAGACAGTATTCAAAGGTTAGAAAAGCTAGCGTCCGTTCGAGAAGACATCCTGCGCCGATTGTCCGTCGCTCGCCAGCCGAGCGACGTGGTACGGGCGTTGCGGCAGTACGACTGGCCCAGTGCCATGTTGGTGGCTTTGTCGAGTCCGAGGGAGGTTCGCCGCCAGATTTGGCGATATTTAGTCGAATGGTCTCAGGTGAAACCGATTCTCAACGGTCGCGATTTGAAACGGTTGGGTTACAAGCCCGGACCGCAGTTTAAAGCCATGCTCGACGATTTGCTGGCGGCAACTCTCGACGACACCTTTGCCCGAGATGGAGCGAGTCGCGAAGAACAAAAAGCCCGAGCTGAAGCCTTCCTCGCTCGAGAATACCCACTCGTTCGAGGCAGCGGGACGAAAGAAGCGTGACGTTTGGCTCGATCGTTCGTTTTTTTCGATCCCGTTTCCGAGGGACAAAATACTGTGGAAAATACGGAGAGTCACGCGGACAAAAGTTCGGAAAATACGGAGAAATGTCGCGCAAGGCAGTTTCTCACCTCCGTTAATCTTCATAAAAACTCGCCGATCGATAGTTTTTTTTTAAAGTTTTCATGAATTTACCTCCGCAGTCTTACTGAGCAATTCAGTAATTGTCTAGTATATTGGTAAGGCGATCGGCTTGCAGGATCTGGAAATCTACTGGCTCGTTCGACGTTATAAGACTTAACGGTGTGTATCTACACCAATCCTGCAACGATTCTCGCGATCTACCCCAGGCCGAAAGATCCCTCGGCAAATCTATCGAGAGACATTTTTTAGTGCATCTGCTTTCGTAAGACAACCACAGCGACCGTGTCGAACTTCTGTCGTTGGTGTGAGTCTTTCATGTTTTGAGACGAGCTACTTTTCGCTGAGAAAGTAGCTCGGTTCCAGCGTGCTGGGGTCTGTTCGCCGCCAGCTTTCCACGCTTGCCCGAGACCGATAATGATGCACTCCCGTTTGACCCACCCGGTCGCTTCTCCGTTAAAGCGGCTGGTTCTCGTCGATGCGAACGTCGAAGGTACATCGGCGTTGATTGCCGGACTCGTTCCCGGTAGCGAAGCGATCGTTCTCGATCCTCTCCAAGACGGAATCGTTCAGATTACCGAAATTTTACAGCGCTACCACAATCTCACCGAACTCCACATTGTCAGCCACGGTCGACCCGGTGCGATCGCCTTGGGAATCGCCCAGCTCGACGAAAATACCCTCGGTCAGTACGGTTCGCAAATCGCCCGGTGGCGTCGTGCCTTGCGTCCAGACGGCGAAGTTCTCGTGTACGGCTGTTGCGTGGCGGCCGGTACAGAAGGTCGGCGATTTCTCGATCGCGTACAGCGGCTGATGCAAGTCCCCGTCAGCGCGTCCGAAACAGTTATCGGTGGGGGACAACCGTGGCGTCTCGACGTTTGTATCGGTATCCGACGAGCCGCGATCGCCTTTCGCGAAGACGTCGTCGTCGCCTATACCGGCATCCTGGGATGCGTTCCCAATCTCGTATACGGCGTCGATAACAACAACGATATCCGCATTCTCAACCTCGAAGACGGAACCTCAACCGTTGTCGGTCGCACCCACTTTCCCACCTGGAGTTTAGCGAGATCTCACGACCCCAACGATCCCAACGACCCCGGTAACTTGTACTATATCGGTCTCGAAGCCGACGGTACCGCCAAGGTGGCCTATTGGAACCCCACCGATCCCGATCCGGCCAACGTTACACCGCTGTCCCAAACCACAGGCGTCTCGACCGGTAACTTTGGCTTCAGTAAAATGGCACAATCGAGCGATCGCACTATCTATGCGATGGCCTCGCCGACGACCACACTTTACACCATCGATCCGACGACCGGAGAAGCCACGTCCCTCGGTCGCATTCAAGGCGGCAGTCCCGCGTTTACCAACGGTGGCGGAGATCTCGCCTTCGATCCGAACAATCCGAACCGGCTTTATATTTCCGTTGCAGGACGAGATGCCGGACAAGATATCTATCGGCTCTACGCGATCGATGTCAACGATCTCAAAACCGATCCCAACACCGGTTCACCCTTTTTTGACGCGACCTTTATCGGCGATACGGGACTTCCGAAAACTCAGGCGGGTTCGTTAGCCTTCGGCGAAGACGGCAACCTCTACACGACCGTTCGCGAAGAAACCCCCAACGATCCCAACGATAACGAATTCAAACTGTATCGCCTCGATCCTACCAACGCCCGAGCCACTTACGTCGCCGATATCGAAGGCGAAGTCGCATTTTCCGACTTTGCCTCTCTCCCCACGCCGACGCCCGAAATCGATCTCGTCGCCACGAAAACCGACGGAACCACCAGCGTCAACGTCGGCGATACCCTGACCTACACCATTACTGTAACCAACCAATCCTCGGGAGACGGCCCCTCTTGTACGGGTCGAGGTATTCGCATTGTCGATAACGTTCCCGCCAGCTTGACGAACGTAACGTGGAGCGCTGCAATTACTCAGGGAACTGGAAGTTTTCCCACCCCCGCCGATCGCTCGGGAACGGGCAATGCGATCGATGTCACAGTCGATCTCAACGGAGGCGCTCGAGTCACCTACACTATCACGGCCACTGTAACCGACGCGGCCGTCGGAACCCTGGCCAACACCGTTAGCGTCCTGCCGCCAGACGGCGTCAACCTCACCTCTCCCACACCCGGCGCCGATCCACCCGATAGCTTGCAAGTCACAGACGACGATACCCAAGTGACGGGGGGGTCTTCCAATCCCCCCGATCCGATCGAAGTCGATTTGAGCGTTACGAAAACCGATGGGGTTACAGATGCCCCAGCGGGGTCGCAAGTGGTGTATACCATTGAAGTCCTCAACGACGGCAATGTAGACGCTCCCGATGTCAGTGTCGTAGACGACCTCCCCGATACCCTCATCGACGTATCTTGGACGAGCGAAAGTAGCGACGGGACGACCGCCAGCGGTATTGGTGATATCGATGAGGTGGTCAACGTTCCCGCCAACGGTTCCGTCGTGTTTACCGTCACGGGTTACATCGACCCCAACGCGTCTGTCGGGTCGTTTTTAGGCAATACCGCGACGATCGCTCCCCCCGATTCGATTACCGACCCCGACCCGAGCGATAACGAATCCACGGACGACGATACCCAAATCACCGACCCCGAAACGGACTTGCGGGTCACGAAAACTGACGGACAAACCACCGTGGCTCCCGGCGATACCATCGCTTACACCATTGAAGTGACCAACGATGGACCGTCGCTGCTAGAAGAATTCGTTCTCGAAGATGACCTTCCCAGCGAACTCGTTGCCGCTTCCGTCGAATTCGACACCAACGGTAGCGGCAGTTACGACCCCACGTCCGGCGAGTGGACGGGATTAAGCCTCAAACCCGGCGAAACGGTGACGTTAACGGTTACCGGAGAGATCGACGACAGTTTGACGGTCGATCCGAACGACCCTCTAACCGTCACGAATACCGTCACGGTAGAAGTTCCTTCGGCGGTGACAGAACTCGACGAGAGCAACAACACCGCGACTGACAACAATACGGTGCTGGTGGAAACAACGCCAGAAACCGATTTAGTGGTGTCTAAAACCGACGGAAAACAACAAGTTCGGGCGGGTGACGCTCTGACGTACATCATCGAAGTCCAAAATTTGGGCGATGCCGTTCTCAACCAGGTGAACCTGACGGAAAACCTACCTTCAGACCTGATCGATCCAGTGTTTTCCCCCAGTGAGGGAACGTACAACCCCACAACTGGGGCTTGGACGGGGTTAGATTTAGAACCCAACGACACGATCGCCCTGGAAGTGAGCGGAACGGTCGATGTGAATGCCTCGGGAACGTTAGTCAATACGGTTCGCGTTGCGCCGCCGCTGGGGGTTGTGGAAACCGACGAGAGCGATAACGAGGCGAGCGATCGCACGATCGTTTTGGCACAATCGCCACCACCGAACCCCGACCCCGATCCGCAACCCGATCCCGACCCGCAACCCGATCCCGATCCCGATCCCGATCCCGACCCCGATCCCGACATCGGTATGCCCGGATCGGAAGTTGAAGAAATACCGTCTTGCTGTCCTCCGGCACCGATCGCCCCCAGTCTCGATATTATGACGGCGTTTGTGGCGTCCGTTCCGGTGACAACACCAGAGGAGACGATGCCGCAAGTGGCGACTCGACGCATCGGCACGTCGGACAACGATAGTTTTGTCGGTGGAGATAACGCCGAAGAACTGCGAGGAATGGACGGTGACGATATTATCCGAGGGGAAGGCGGCGACGACTTTATCGTCGGCGGACTCGGTCGAAGTGTTTCTGTCGGAGACGATCGCGATCGCGACTGGCTGGCGGGAAACGAAGGAAACGACCTTCTCAACGGCAGCGAGGGAAACGATACGATCCACGGGGGTAAAGACGACGACCTAATTTGGGGCGGCAAAGACGACGATCTAATTTGGGGCGATCGCGGCCACGATCGGTTACACGGCGATTTCGGCGACGACACCATCGCCGGAGACGAACGCGATCCCGATGCCTCGGCCGATCCCGGTCGCGATCGGATCGAAGGCGGCGACGGGGCAGACGTTCTGTTCGGCAACGCCAACGCCGACACCGTGATGGGTGGCAACGGTGAAGATGTCATTTACGGCGGACGAGACGGCGACTGGATTTCGGGAGAAGCAGGAAAAGACATCCAAATCGGCGATCGCGGCGACGATAGCTTAGTGGGCAGCCTCGATCGACACACCGCCGACCCCGACGACGGCGACGAAAGTTTTGGCAACCAAGGCGAAGATGTTATCGCCGGAAGCGGCGGCAGCGATACTGTCTACGCCGGACAGGACGACGATCGCGCCTACGGCGGTCACGGAAACGATGTCCTTTGGGGCGATCGCGGTAGCGATACCATCATGGGGGAAGCGGGAGACGATCGCATCAGCGGGCGATCGCTCGACCCGAACGTTGACGATACCGACGGACGCGATCGACTCGACGGCGGCGACGGCAACGATATCTTGTTCGGGAACGAAGCCGAAGACACCCTCAGCGGTGACACCGGAAACGATACCCTCTTCGGCGGACGAGACAACGATTTACTCGACGGCGGCGACGGCGACGACAACCTTCGAGGCGACCTCGGCGACGACGCGATCGTGGGGGGAACGGGAGACGACACCCTCACCGGAGGCAGCGGACTCGTCGATTTACCGGATTCCAGCGGACGCGATCTCGCCTTTGGCGGCGACGGCAACGATATCTTGTCCGGAAACGAAGCCGACGACTCCCTAGTCGGAGGTGAAGGAGACGATATCGCCTACGGCGGAAAAGACGACGATATCCTCTGGGGAAATGGAGGAAACGACCTGTTATACGGCGACATCGGCAACGACTCCCTCTGTGGCGAAGAGGGCGACGATACCCTTATCGGGGCGAACGTCAGTTTGAGTCGTACGGAAG